>CAKUXH010000142.1 GCA_934700265.1 uncultured Opitutales bacterium | reverse complement strand
CTTTTATCTTTAAAACCCCCTTATTCTCTTCATTACAAAGAACAAATCACACAAAGCTTTTGCTCTCAAATGACGTATTATATGATTTTTTTTAAAACATATATATATTTAAGTGAAAATAACTATGGCAAGTAGGGGCTTGTTTGATTGCACTTCGAAAGGAGAATACGTCTATGCAATTCAAACTCTGTTTTATTGCAGTTGAGAGTCAAAAAATTGATGAGCTCACAAATTCAATGAATTTTTGAGGATTAGAAAGACTCGGGGAGTCCCTACTTCGCCGAGGACACGATGCCGTGTGTGAATACGTCAAAGAAATACTTTAAAAACTTAAAGTTTCATGATTTCAGAATTTTTGGGCTAATCGTTTTTATAAATTAAAAAAAAAATAATAAAAAAAAGATTTTTGAATTTTGCTTTAATCACATTTATAAAGTTACTTTATAAAAAGTGCACTATAATTGAAGCACTACACATGCTTGAGTTACCAACAAATTTCAAATCTTGTAATTTCTAATAATAAACCAACACAAAAAGTGATTAAAAATTTGAATAGGAACGGTAAAAAAATTAAAAATTTCAAATATTTACATCATCGTTTTTTTTTAAATAAAAATGGTTGGAATTTTTTTATTGTCTTTATAGAATTTTTATTACCATTTAATTACCCGAAAAGAGTGCTCGCATTGTAGTGAAACTCACCGAAGAAAAAATGACAAAAAACAATTTCTTGCGATATTCTGATGATTCTTACTTTAAAACAAAATAAAAGCACACCAACAGGTTGGAAGCAACAAGATCTCAATCGATACAACACTGTTTGACGCTCAAAAGAACTTTTTCGAAAAAAAAGAAATATATTTTTTATTTTTGCAGAAAAATGAGTTTTGAGAACTACAGATCGAAACTAAAACGAATAAACAATTCAGATGTCCTCAAAGAATCGACATTTGTTTTTTATCCTTTTATCTTTATCTGTAAAACTTATCTTTCGTCACCTTTTTTATCATTTTACAGATAAAAAAGGTGACATCTTACCGCATAAGTTATTTGTGAGAAAAAAAAAAGTAAATAAACGGCATATTAAGAATGTACTCTAATAATAAGCTATATTATTAGTTTCTTGATCTAATGAATTAAATTAGTTATAATATGCAATATTCAAGACGAAATAAAAACTTAAAACATGAATCATTTAAACCATGCTTATTCTCAAAGACAGGACGTAGTAGAGATATTAATGTTAGTATAAATAACACTTAAACTTATGAGGGACATTAATGTTATATATTAGCTATTCTTATTTATATACAACATATCTTATGATAGCTAGAAAAATTATAGTTTTTTTTTGTAGCATTTAACAACGATCAAGTTTTCATAACTTTACACCGTTAACGTACGTAGAAAAATTTAATTATTTGAGGTTTTCTCGATAGAAAAGGATTTATGGATATGTTCCTATATGAAAAACACTCCACTCCTCATGTACTAACGAATGAACAGAGGTCGATTTTTTCTTG
>CAKUXH010000141.1 GCA_934700265.1 uncultured Opitutales bacterium | reverse complement strand
ATTAACTGAAATAGGAATGACTTTTTCATTTCTATTAATTCTTTCACTTAAATCTTTTAAAACAGTTTCAAAAACAAATAAATCAAGTTTTAAGATAAATCCATCGTTTTCAAAAAGACCTCAAATAAAAATGTTAAATCCGAATATCCCCTTTTCCAAATTTTAAGTCCGTAAATATAATATATGTGATGTTGGTGCTACTCAAAAGGAGGTTAAAATAAATATGAGTAAACACATTACATCTATAGAGATGAAAACAATAGAATCAAATTTAGACAACAATACACCGTTAAAAGATATCGCTATATCAGTGCAAAAAGACCCTAGAGCCGTTTCTAGACACATAAAAAAGTATAGAGTTCTCTACATCGATCGTAGGTTTAAAAATACGTGTGCAAAGCAAGATTCGTGCGAACTAAAGCACCTTTGCAACAAGTGTCCAAATGGGCGATGTAAAGATTGTTCTTTCAGGAATTGCAACAGTTTAGACTGCCCAGAATATAGCGAAATTCCTGAATGCAAAAAGTTAGAACAATTCCCGTTTGTTTGTAACGGATGTCCTGATGAAAGAAAGTGCAAACTTCCAAAATACTTTTACGATTCTGAAAAAGCTTATGTAACTTCACGAGAAACACTTATTAATTCAAGATCTCATATTCAAACTGATGATATTGATTTAGCTGCCATTAATGTCATCGTTTCGCCTCTAATAAAAAGAGGCATATCACTTGAAGTCATTCTAGCTACTCATCCTGAAATTGGTCTTTCATTATCTACTCTTTACACTTATATAAACAATGGCCTATTAAGCGTAAAAAATATCGATTTAAAGCGTAAAGTGCGCTATAAAAAGCGAATTAAGAGTAACAAAGCCAAAATAACATACAATTATTTAAGTAATCGTTATTACGAAAATTTTGTTGATTATATCTCACAAAAAAGCAGTATATATGTTTGGGAACTAGATACAATTGAAGGAGTTAAAGGTGGCAAAGCTGTTATGTCTTTGCTTTATCGAATGACTAATTTACAGTTATTTTTTCTTATTGATTCAATCAATCAAGACGAAATTATAAGAGTATTTGACAAGATTAAACTCACAATTGGTGATGTAGAATTTAAGAAATATTTTCCAGTTATACTAACGGATAGAGGAAAAGAATTTAAAGATCCACTAGCAATAGAATTTTCTAAATCTGGTGAAAAACTATGTGATGTCTTCTATTGCGATTCGAGGCAATCGCAGCAAAAAGGAAAGTGTGAAAAGAATCATGAGCATTTTAGAGAGAAAGCCCAAAAAGGTACATCATTTGATGAATTTACGCAAGAAAAGATTGATGAAATTTCATTGCACGTAAACAATTATCCAAGGCCAAAATTAAACATGCGTAGTCCATACTATATGTCAACTGTTTTACTAAATGAAAACATCCTCTCCCTTAATCACCTGCATAAGATTGAGATAGAGGATGTGAATCTAAAATAGTGATAATTTAAAGCACCAACATCAACGGACATAGACATCATGTTTAA
>CAKUXH010000140.1 GCA_934700265.1 uncultured Opitutales bacterium | reverse complement strand
ATGGCATTCATTGTATTGATAATTCCCAATACAGCAGCAACAATACCAATCCCCGGCAATGAATCACCAATTAAGCTTAAAACTGCCACTGGTTGATTATTACAATCTTCAATCGCCTCTAATTCTGTTTCCAACAAAGATCCCATTTGCTCTGGTTTTATACGCCCATCAATCAATGGACGAAATGCATTAACAATAAAATTCACTATTTGCGGTTGCTGTAATATAGATGGATATTTAGCAAAAACAGCACTTTTCCCAGGTTCCGACATATGTTCATCCAAAGCAATAAGTCCATCTTTTCGAGAAATCATAAAAAACTCGTAAAGCAATTTAAGTAAATCGATAATACCATTTTTGCTAATGCCTCCCCCCTTTAAACAAGCAACAATATCACGAATAATCGCCATTAAAGTTTCTTTACTACTCGAAATAACCATTACCCCCAAAGAAACACCGATAATGGTAATGAATTCTGAAATATGCAATAAAACAACAGGATTGCCTCCAGCAAGCATAAATCCACCCATAGCAGATCCAACAACAATAACATAACCAATAATTAATAACATAATTAATCTTCCAATGATTTCAAAAGCCTATTCCTCAATTTTCCTATAGCTTCTGCATGAATTTGACAAACACGCGATTCGCTCAAATTAAAAACCAATGCAATTTCAGATAAACATAAGCCTTCATTATAATGCAAAGCTAACAATTGTTGAGTTGTCTTAGGTAATTCTGTTAAAAAAGTTTTTAACATCTGTTTTATTTCATTTTTTTCACAAATTTCTAAACCAGTACTTTGTGTAGTATCAGCAATTTTTTCTTCTAATGAATAAAATTTTTCATTATATTCTTTACTATCACAATTTAATTCAAGCGGTATGAAAACAAAAGGCTTAGCCAATCGTTTAAGTTCAACTAACTCTTGCGGTGCAATATGTAAATAATTACATATTTCTTCATCCGATAAACTACGGCCCAGTTTTTCTTCACATCGAGTCAATTTTTGCCGAAAATCTTTTATACGCGTTCTAACTGTTCGTGGAAGCCAATCTATCCGCCTTAATTCATCCAACAAGGCACCTTTAATTCGAATACCTGCATATGCACCAAATCCAGGACTGTTCATTTTAGAATAAGTTTGACTGGCAGAAATCAATCCTAATAAACCTATCGTATACACACTTTCCCGATCTACCGTTTGTGGAAAATTAATAATCATTTTCCCTACAATTGATTTAAGTAGAGGTAAATATTGACGCACCAAATCCCAATCTGGAGCATTAATTTCAGCCTGCTTATAGACCTGAGCAAGTTTTGATTGCTTATTTTTACCGATAGTCAGACTCATTTTTAAACCTTCTTACGATCAGACTGTTCATTTGATAAACGCTCTTCTTCAGAATTTTTATGCAAATAAATTACAAACAAAAGCGTTTGTGTTAATAATGTTCCAACAATACAACCTAACGTTGCGTGTAACATATTAGTTAATGGTTCCTTTTGGAAAAAAATACCTAGAATAAAGGTCAATAA
>CAKUXH010000139.1 GCA_934700265.1 uncultured Opitutales bacterium | reverse complement strand
ACCCCATCCAAATCATCCCCGTCGATAAAAAAAGTAGTCTTTTCTTACTACTAACCAAAATGCAAGATGAAGTACATAACTTTACCATTAATTATCATCGTCAAATTAGAAGCAAAGGCTCTCTTTCCAGTATTCTAGATAACATCGAAGGAATAGGAGAAGTAAGAAGAAATAAGTTACTAAAAAAATATCATACCATTGCCAATATCAAAGAAGCAAACCTTGATTCTCTTTCAGAAATCCTACCAAAAGAAGTCGCTATCCACTTAAAAAACATCTTAAATGAAGTTGAAAAATCATAAACATTAAGTTATAATAGATAAATCAAAAAGGAGAAAGAATATGAGCAACATAAAGAACAAAGAGAATTTAAAAGAAAGAGAAAAAGAATTTTGTCTCTTATTAAACCAAGTAATCGAATTAACAGAAATCGACACTCTTAAAAAATATTAAATCAAAAACCAATAAAAAGTAAGCCATTGTCCAAAGCATTAAAACGATAAATATAAAAATGATGAAGGGGGAAATAAAAATGAATAATAGCAAAGAAATACAAACAAACGATTCAGATAATTTAATCAATTTTCTAATCAATCTCGTAATTACATATGGAAGAATCACTGAAGAGACAAAAAATACATTAAAATTAACTTTTGGACGTTACCCAAAAACAATAATAAATTCCAATTTTAAAAAAACACTAGAGGAAAAATACTTATCCAAAACAATGAACGAAACAGGAAATACTTATACATTTCCTGTAAATCAATACACAAATTTAACCTATAAAGAATATGAATACAAGAATAGATTATTCATAAGAATAGAAGACAAACTAAAAAATATTTTTTGGGTAGAAGTAGGGGAAGTTAATTGGACAATTAATTTAAGAAAAAATTTATTATCTCTAGAAAAAGATACCTTTACCCTTTTTTCTTTAATAAATCAAAGTATGAGCAAAGAAGAATTTATCACAAATTTCTTTCTTGAAGACTTATTACAATCTTCAAGAAATGATATAAAAATAAAATTTTTAAATCAAATTAAAGAAAGAAAAATACGAGAAAAGCAAAAAAAACAAATCAAAAAAAGAAGCAGAGAAAAAGAAATAACTTATTTTTCAAATAAAGACGAAAATACTGAGAATTTTTCGAATGTAGATACTGAAAAACAAATAAAAAAAGAAAACCGATCTCTTGATAAAATTTATGATAGTAGGCAAGAAGAAATCAAATCTAAAAATACTGATTCTTCTATTAGTGAGCAAGATACAACTCACCCAATGCAAAATAATACTCTCGATTATGAAGAAGAAAGTTTTTTAGATCCTTCTGAGTTTGAAGATAACAATCAAGAAGAAATTAAAGAAGTACAAGAAGAATTTGATAATGCTTACCTAGATACCACTGCTATCGAAGAAGAAAATACTGAAAATTTTTCAACTGTGGATGTTGAAGAGCCAATAAAAGCAGAAAACCAATCTCTTGATAAAAGTTACATTGACAATCAAAAAGAAAAAATAGAATTTGAAGATATCATCTCAATTCTTTGGCAAAATACAACTAACTTAGCACAAAATAACACTCTAGATTATGAAGAGGAAATT
>CAKUXH010000138.1 GCA_934700265.1 uncultured Opitutales bacterium | reverse complement strand
AGCGAGTGAAACGAGCAATAAAAAAGGAATTCCTATTACCAAAAAAGATACATTAATATTTTGTCGCGAAGCGACATGAAGTGGACTTTAGTCCACCTTTTTTATTTAATAGGAAAGTGCTACTTTTTGTTCGTAAAAAAGGGCGCAAAAAATAAAGGTATATGAGAAAATAAAAAATTATTCATTTAAGAAATAATCCATATCTAAAATATCATCATCACTCATTTTTTTAATTTCCTCAGCGGTAAAGCCAATAGGAACATCTTTCATATATTTTTGCCTTAAAACTTCAACATTTTCATTAGCCATAAAATCACCTCAAAAAAATAATACAACTAAGGAGGAGAATGTGCAATAGGCTTAATACCACAAAGTTCAATAAAAACCATTTTGTGACCGCAAGAACAAACACAAGGGTTGTAGCCAAAAGATAATTCAATGCGTTCTTCCCAATGGGCAAGTAATTTACGAACTTTAATAGCAGAATCACTGAGTTTTTTAATAAGTTTAGAATGATGAATAAATTTTTTAGCATAGATACCGTAATAGCGGAGCATTTTAAAATTTTTATCTGGGATATGAATAATAAGGCGTTGAATGAATTCAAAAATAGGGATAGTTTCAACAACCTTTTTGTTATCTTCATGACGTTGGTACCAAAAAGTAATAGAATTGCCATCATAATCAAGAATACGAGATTGAGCCATAACAGGACGTCCGATGTATCGAATAAGATAATTAACAACATCATATTTTGAGGAAAGGTTAGGTTTTGCGTAGACATAGAAACCATCAGGAGTATTAGAATAAATTTTATTCTTGAACTTTCTAAATAAATTTTTGCCAAGATAAGATTCCAGTAAAGAAAGTAAGCAATTTTGCCATTTTTTTCTAAGCATAATATAGGGAAAGAAATTAAATCTTTTCCAGACAATAGAATTCCCGGAAGCCCCCTCAGTAATAAGCATATGGATATGAGGATTCCATTTAAGATCGCGACCGAAAGTATGAAGAGCAGTAATAATTCCGGGTTTAAAATTTTGAGACTTGTTAAGAGAATAGAACCAATCTAAAACGGTACGAGAAGCAGCAGTAAAAAGAAGATTAAGGAGAAAACGATCTTTTCTGAAAAAAATACGAAGTTCTTCTGGAATAGTAAAAACAATGTGACGATGATTACAATTAATAAGCTTAGCAGAAATAGAATCAGCTCTATCTTTTTGGTATTTAATGCCACAGCAATTACAAAACCTAGATTTGCAAGTAAAAGGGACGTGCATAAATTTATTACAATGCTCACAAAAATAGAGAGCATATCCTAAGTCAGGATTTTGGCAATTAATCATTTTGTGAACCTCGTTAGAAACAACTTGGCGAACAGAAAAGAGTTTTTGGAAGTCATTCCAATGCTCAATAAAAATTTGTTTAATGGTATATTTAGTCATAGGCGTCACCAAAAATACTATATAAAAAAGTAGAAAAAAATACAATAAAAGAGGCTAAAATTAAATAGCCTCTTTTAAAGCGTGGACTTTAGTCCACCTTTTTTATAATGCTTCTTGCAACATGTATTCCGGTTGTGCTGCCGCTCGGCGGCGGCTTTTTCCGGCACGCCGGTTCCTACCTTTGCCGTGGGAGATTGGCGGCA
>CAKUXH010000137.1 GCA_934700265.1 uncultured Opitutales bacterium | reverse complement strand
CACATATACCGAGTCATATTTCAGACCACTGCCCCCGCGGTTTACTTCACCGCCATCCGGAGCATCTGCATGAAGTGTAACTTCTTTTGCGGCTGCACCGATGTAAGGGAACTTGTCCGGGTCTTTTAAGATGGCCGGGATGTTAGTTTTGTACTTCGTTTTGTAAACAGTTTTTAATGTGTTTTCCGGAGTTGTTACTGGTCCGCGGAATGCGAAACCATCTGTCGAATCCTGTGAATCAATTAATGTTATATTAGGGGAATTGCAATAAACAAGATTGTTTTTAAAGCAGTTTTTTCCAATAATCTCAAGTGAATCTGGCAAATAAATATTCACATCTCCTCGATACCCTTCATCTTTATCACCATAACCACTTTGACTAAACGCCCAATCATTAACCGTTTTCAGCCCCGTACAAGCCGTGGCGTCAACGACAATACCTGAACTGGTGACGTTGAAGGAGCCGAGAAAAAACGAATCCTTGTTTTTCGCATCTGCATCTCCTATTGACTCCACTTTGTGATAAGCAATAATATTTCCCTTGCTGTCACACTCCGGTACTTTGTCGGGAATGATAATATCTTTAGTAATATCTGTTGCAAAATCTCCCTCTTGGTATTCTCCCACAACGTGTACATTACGTGCCGGACTATTATTATCGCCCGATATAGTATCATATTCCCACTTAATTTGTCCCTGCTCCTTTGCTGCGTACCCACTCACCGCATTCTGTTTTCCCTCTTTAATATAACAAGAACCGGCTAGCAGGCCGACAACAAACAATGCGCAGATAGCAAAGGATATGATATTTCTTTTTCTTGCTTTCATAAATAATCTCCTTTCTTAAAGCGATTCAGTTGTACGGCAGTTAGTTACTACCGGACTCCTGTTGTTTTTAATATAGTATTAATATGTCTGTTAAGACGGTGATAAAATTATTTCCCCAAAAAATCTTCATAATATGATTCCAATTTTTCAAAATCACAGCAAGTTTTTATTAAAAATGAATTTGATTGATTAACTCTATTTTCATAAACCTTCTTTGCTTTTGCAATTATTTTTTCTTTGTTTTTTCTTATATATCGGATTTCATTTGATTCATAAGTGTCTTTTAATGCATCAATTTCAAGTGCTTTATATGTTCCCTCTTTTACAGGAAACATATTATTATGTAATATATTTGCAATCTCCACCCCCTTACTATCTTTGACAAAAGTAGTAATAATGGCTGCTCTTTTCTTTTTTCCATTTTGTTTTCTTTCCTGTGTAGTTTGTGAAGTAAGCGGCAAAACATAACGAATTCCATTTACCATTGTGATAATACCTACAAATGGCCTATTATTGTATTTTACACTTACTCGATAGTCAAGCCTATGCATATATTTTAAATATGCTGGCTCAATTTTATACAAATTTAAATTTTTCTCCATTCGCTTCTCCATAAAAAAGAGCTATTTACTCGCAAGCAAATAGCTCATATTTTGAATCGTCCACTAAAGCAGGACCTCTTTCAATATAGTACAATAAATACGCTGTCGTTAATTATACATTTTTTTAGTAAAATTCAATATTAATTTTAATTAAAGTGGTGATAAAAAATATAATTATTTATGTTATTATATACAACATTGCAAATTGTATTTTTAATAATATTTTTGTAATTATATAT
>CAKUXH010000136.1 GCA_934700265.1 uncultured Opitutales bacterium | reverse complement strand
ATTTCCTTCTTGAGGCCAACGACAACGTTTTCTTGTTCGTTGATCTTTGCCTGGTTTTCGAAGATCTTCTTGTTGAGTCCATCAATTTCGTTGTTGAGTTTCTTGATGTCTGTCTTGTAGTTTGGTGGTGGTGGTGTGATCTTTACTGCCTCAAACTTTGTGAGAAGTTGATAAGCGTAGTATGTAGCCTCGACATTTGGGTCTGAGTCTATTGTTTGACGGAAGAGGCCAGAGTTTGAGTCGTAGTGGGATTTGAGGAATTCGACGATAGATGGGATATCAACGCCTTACTACAGATGTTATTCAAGTTTAATAACAACTGCAATTCTTTTATATAATACCATCATTATTTTTAAAATTTCCAGGACCATAACCGTAAAAGTTTGATTACTTTACTTGGGCGAAAATCTCCGCCCAAAACTCTCAAATTTGAATGTCCCCCAAAAACCCTTTCAAATTTCGCCCAATATCACCCCCAAACGCTTCAAATTTTGAATTGGGTGTTGGGTGGTATTCAATTCTCTCAATTTTCGCCCACGATATTATTTTTATGTTAATTAAATGATTGATTTATGTTTAAAAATGAATATAATTAATATTTCAAAAAGTAACTTAGTTAAGATATCCAATATTTAAAGAAAAAAACAAAATTTACTAAAATAATTCAATTTTACATGAATTTCTTTTACAATAAAAACTATGTGGGGGCCCCATATGGGGATCTGGGGAACGATCCACCCACAATATTATGGGTGATTTCCGCATACTTAGTTGTTTTCAAACTAGTTTTTTTTTTTTTTTTTTTTTTTTTTTTTTTTTTTTTTTTTTTTTTTTAGAAAACTCATTAAAATTGAAAAAATTGCTTTATCTCTTTCTGTGATAAAAATCAGGTTTTTAAAAATTTATGAAATAGTTATAAATTAAATAAAGTTTCCTTTTATCATAAAATTGTTATTTTTACTTCGCTAGATCGCAAAATAAAATTGAATACTTTTCTTGCTTGGACTGCAAAAGTGAGAATCGTTTTTGAGAGGGTTTAACGTACATAGTTCAGAAAAAATAAAGAAACAAACTAGCTGATTGCTTCGCATCAGAGGGCTTTAACTTATCTTAGAGGGTATGACCTACCACCAAGAGCAATTTAAAGGATGAAACTGGTTCGCTTTGTGCGATTGCAACCTCATTGAGCACGATTTGAACAAAATTTCGGCGTACAGCTTCAGGTTTCCTTTTTGATATGGATATATCATCTACTCGTCATTACAGCATCTAATCATGACCAAAGACGCAACATTTAACAACGTTTTTAGAGTTATGAAAAATTGCGAATTTTAGCGATATTTAATGGGATTGTTAAAAAAACGTCATCAGCGATTGTTGGCATGGTCAATCTCGGCTGGCTTTTCAATTTTAAAATGTGTTTTCTTGTGAATAAAGCGGAAGTAATATTCTCCATTTTTTAAAGAGTTTTTATTACAAGGAAGATCAGTTCGCATGAAGACCCACCACAGCACTTCTTTCTGCGCAACTCAGAGAAGTCGGACAACCAAAAATCGATTTTTTTTTCGTTGTGTTTGATTTCACTAAAATCACACCCGATGAAACTCAAATATTTTGATTTTACTCATATGAAAACACGAAATATTTTCAGATGGATTTTCATATGACTGCT
>CAKUXH010000135.1 GCA_934700265.1 uncultured Opitutales bacterium | reverse complement strand
GTCTTGCGAATCCTTAAAAAACGGAATGTGAACAGGAAAATATGTTAAAAACATAAACCCAATTGCAATTATCATTAAAAGAGCAAATGATATACCGTTAATAAGTCCATTTCCTTTGGAACTTTTTATAATATTATAACTGATTATATAAGCCGCCAAAATACCGATAAAAAAGCTTGCAATGTTTACAAATTCAAAATTTTTGCCGAACATACCGTTGCTGATATAAAAAACGGCAAGTGTGAAAAACATTCCTGAAACAATACCGATTAACTTGGCAAAGTAAACATTAAATTTGTCTTGCGATAACTTTATTGTTTCAATAAATGTCCATATCAGAAAAGGAAAAAACAAAAGTTTTAAATGTTCAAACGGACTTTCGTTTACGGGGCAGAACAGTCCTATAATAGAATTGTTATTTGACCATTCGTAAATGAAGTGCATTAATGTTCCGAGTACAGAGGTAAAAATAAATCCGATTACCTCAAGCTTCAGCGTTTTTTTATTCATAATATCACCTGTATTATGATATGATAAAAATAAAAAATTATTATAATAAAAAAAACAGACTGCCTGATGACAGTCTGCTATGGCGCAGAGGGTGGGATTCGAACCCACGTGGGCGTGAACCCAAACGGTTTTCAAGACCGCCTCGTTATGACCACTTCGATACCTCTGCGTAACTCGAATGCTTTGCTATATTATCACAACAGTTTAAAAATGTCAAGCGTTTTTTTCAAATAATTTTATTTTACAATTTTGCTTGACATTTAGGTATTTATATGGTAAAGTAATTTCTGCACTTAGGTGCAACAACTTGACAGGAAAAAACCAAGTTACACGCAGAAGTACTCAAGCTGGTGACGAGGCGCCCCTGCTAAGGGCGTAGGCCGGGAAACCGACGCGAGAGTTCGAATCTCTCCTTCTGCGCCAAGAAAGAAGTCTTATGTTTTAGGACTTCTTTTTATTTTTATATCAAAATTTATTTGAAAAGCGAAATCGTTATATAAATGGTATAGATTTTTATTTTATATTTTTCTTAATATCAGTACAAAATAAAGTTTTAGTTAAGATTTGTAAAACTTATTGACATAAAAGTGTTTTATGCTATTATTATGGTAGAAAAACAAAGTGAGGCAAATTATGGAAAAGGATATACTTATCAGAACAAAAAATTTGTCAAAATATTATGCTGTCGGAGATGAAACCATCAAGGCCCTTGATGATGTAAATCTTGAGATTGAGAGAGGGCAAATTGTTGCAATTCTCGGTACATCCGGCTCAGGTAAATCAACACTTTTGAATATGCTTGCGGGACTTGAACGACCTACAAAAGGCGAGGTTCAAATCGGCAAATTCAGAATTGATGAATTGACTGAGGCACAGCTTACAAAATTTAGACAAAGATACACGGGATTTATCTTTCAGGCATATAATCTTTTACCTACATTAACGGCACTTGAAAATGTGGCTTTTCCGCTGTGTTTTAGGGGTGTTGATAAACAGGTGAGAGAAAAGAAAGCATTTGAGATGCTTAAACTTGTCGGAATAGAGAAGCGATATAAGCATAAACCTTCGGAAATGAGTGGCGGTCAACAGCAGAGAGTCGGCATTGCAAGGGCACTTGTAACCGACCCAAGCATTATTTTTGCCGATGAACCTACGGGTAACCTCGACAGCCACACCACACAAGAGGTTATGGAACTTATCAGAAATATTGTTGATACCCGACATAATACCGTTATTATGGTAACC
>CAKUXH010000134.1 GCA_934700265.1 uncultured Opitutales bacterium | reverse complement strand
ATATTTACCAGTTCAAGAGTTCTCTGATAAATGGGCTATAAGTAAACGCAGAATACAAATTTTATGTAAAGAAGGCCGCATTCCCGATGCAAAAATGATAGGAAATATGTGGCTTATCCCTAAAAACGCAAAACGCCCCGGTGATGCACGCATAAAGAGTCCTATTGTTAGAAACTACGATAAAAGTGAAATCTCTCAGGTACGAAAAGAGCTCAAAAAATTACTTAAACTGTTATATGCTTCTTGCAAAAAGAAAGAAATGCCGATATCACATCAAAAAGATTATGTTTTAACAATATTAGCAAGTGCGCTTTGTGCTCATTATTTGAATATTTCAATCAATACTGTACTTTTAACAAAATTGTATCATGAAATTTCTGAGAATCTAACAGATGCAATTTTTGATTTAAATGATATTCAGTTAGTAATCGATTTCATTACTAATAACAAAAACAATACTGATTTAGAGGATTTGATTTCATGGGCATATCAATATTCAAATAAATATGTACAAGACAACGAGTTTTTTAAAACTCAGTTTTTTACTGAAAAATACATGATCAGATTTTTAATCAATAATATGGGATTATCTTCTAAGCAAAAAAAAATTTTAGATCCATGTGTTGGAGGTGGAAACTTTCTGGTGGAATGCCTTGATGTGATGTGTAGTTCATACAATCCAGTTACTAAAAAAGCTGTAATTGATAATAGTACACGACTTTACGGCTTTGATATTGATAATAAAATTGCCCGAATTGCCGTAATTAATATAAAACTCAGAGTATTTGCAATATTGAAAAAAAACGAAATCAAATTTGATATTAATGACTGGGATAATATTTGTCCAAATATATTTATGTCAGAAGACAAAGAAAATATTCAAGGTTCATTGACCTGTAACAACAAAGTTCTCATTAATATTATAAATGGAAACAAAATCCATTCGAATATTTTATTTGCCAACGCTGACATTGTTCTTACAAACCCACCTTTTGCGAGCATAAAAGGCATGAGATTAGAACAGAAAAATTTTCTTAAGAAAGAATATCCCAAGTCGAATTGTGATACTTGTGTAGCGTTCATGGAAGCAATTAAAAGAATGTTAAAACCCAGTGGCAAATGTGGCATAGTAAGTCAAAGTTCCTGGATGTTTTTAAAAAGCTTCGAGTCCGCTAGAGATTGGATGTTAAAAAACTATACATTTGAAAAAATAGTTAATCTTGGTTCTGGAGCATTTCAGGATCTGACTGGTGAAAAATCAAATGTTTCGTTAATCATTTTTTCTCCGAAAGTTTCTACTGGAAATGATATTGAAGTTTGTAATGTTCAAGGAGAAAATTATACGGAAAAAGTAGCCTTTTTACATTCTGAAATTTCCTTTATGAACCGACCTCAGGCTCAACTAAATAAAACTACCGGTTTTGATTTTGCGAAAAAAAACTTATTAAATGAATTAAAAAACATTTCTGCTGTCTATGGTAGTGTTGCTGTCCCCATGCAAGGCACTTCTACAGGAAATTCCAAGGAACTGGTCGGTTTCTTCTGGGAACATTTCGGAGATAATGAATGGATCAGCGTTAGTAATGGAGGAGGCTATTGTCGTTGGCAAGGACTAAATGATTCTGTGGTTAAATGGGGAAGGGATGGTGAATATATAAAAGCACAAAAGGGATCTGCATTACGAAATACAAAATATTTCTCCGATACTCAAATGGTGTTTAGTGATACCGGTACTGCCGGACTTAATGTACGCATTCTCCGAAAGGGACAAATTTTTATTGCCTCCGGACCAGGAATTAGAATTAACATTGGAAATACCTATGCGCATCTTGCATTGCTTAATTCCCGATTTGCATCCTATTGCATTAG
>CAKUXH010000133.1 GCA_934700265.1 uncultured Opitutales bacterium | reverse complement strand
GCATTCGACTGCTTAGGAAACTGATAACCAACTTACCTCAATTAACTACTGAATTCGATATTAGTATCTTCGAGTCCCACCATTCTACTAAAAAAGATTCCCCTAGTGGTACTGCAAAAACATTACAAACAGATTTATTGAAACATGGAATTCAGCAAGTCCCCATTTTATCCCACCGAGGAGGAGGTATTCGCGGAATACACGAAATTATTTTAGCAGGAAACAACGAAATTTTAACCTTAAAACATGAAGCCTTAGATCGATCGGTATTTGCCGAAGGTGCATTAAAAGCTGCTGTGTGGCTTTTAAAACAACCCCAAGGCTTATATAATATGAAACATTTTATACCATGATATCTTTTTTAGAAGGCATTTTAGAAGAAACAGGAAGTAACTATCTAGTTTTAAATGTAAATGGTGTTGGTTATGAAATTTTTGTTACACACCCTCAAAACTTTCAGATAAAACAAAATTACAAGATCTATACTTATGTAACCTATCGAGAAGACAGTCAAAATTTGTATGGATTTTTAGATATAGAACAACGTAATTTTTTTAAATTACTTGTAGAAAAAGTTAATGGCGTAGGTCCTAAGGTCGCACTAGGTATCCTTACTTTTTATCATCTGGAAGATCTTTATGCCATTATTTTTAATAATGATGTCAATGGATTAGCTAAATGTCCAGGAATTGGTGGGAAAACAGCTCAAAGGTTGATTTTAGAACTTTATGATTATTTAAAAAAATTCCCTACTTTAAAACAAACTTCAACAAAGAAAACAAAACATACAGATGCTATCGAAGCATTGATTGTTTTAGGTTATGCGCGGAAACAAGCTGAAACTCTCATTGATAAAGTAAAAGACGAATTAACGGAAGATGACACAGTTGAAATTATTTTAAAAAAAGTTTTCAAGCAAAATCGAATACGTTGAAAAACTAATTCTCCTTGACAAAATAAAACTTCGATGCATAATTAGTAATTAGATGAAACAAAAATTTTTTAAAATTATATTATTATTTATTGCTCTTGGATATAACTTGTTTGGGTAATAATTATATTTTGTAGTTATATTTTGGAATGGACGATTGTTTGTTATCCATTAATAAGCTTTGTGTTTCTTATCAAAAAATGGGACTTAATATTTTAGGGAGAAAAGCAAAGTTTTGTGTGCTTAATGATATTACTTTACAATTGCTTTCAGGAAAAACATTAGGAATTGTTGGAGAAAGCGGAAGTGGTAAAACAACTTTAGGCATGGCTATCATAAAATTAGTTCCTTTAGATTCAGGAGAAATATTTTTTGAAGATCAATGTATTTCTGATTTAACCCCTAAGCAATTTTTCCCATATCGAAAAAAAATACAAATGATTTTTCAGGATCCTTTTGATTCTCTAAATCCACGTATGACCATAGAACAAATTTTAAGAGAGCCTCTCGATATCCATTTTAAGCAATTAAAAAAAGAGCAAAAACATTCACGAATATTAGATTTACTTGATAAAGTTCAGCTCCCAAAGAATTGCTTAACACGTTACCCTTACGAATTTAGTGGAGGACAACGTCAACGTATTGGCATTGCACGAGCCTTATCGATAGAACCCAAGCTTCTTATTTGTGATGAACCCGTAAGCGCTTTAGATGTTTCTATTCAAGCTCAAATTGTAAATTTATTGAAAGATTTACAAAAACAATTAAACCTAAGCTATCTATTTATTTCTCACGATATGGCTATTGTTCGTTATATAAGTGACACAGTAGCTGTTATTCATAAAGGCAAGATTGTGGAATATGATTCAGCAGAAAATATTTACAACAACCCTCAACACGTTTATACGCAAAAGCTACTCAGCGCTGTTCCAGAAATTTAACAAGAAAATGCATAAA
>CAKUXH010000132.1 GCA_934700265.1 uncultured Opitutales bacterium | reverse complement strand
AATATCGACCTTGTTTAGAAAAATGTTGACCTTGTTTAGAAAAATGTCGACCTTCACCAGTAAAATATCGACCTTCTAGGGAAGATAAAATTGAGTTTTTAGAAAAATATTAGCTCTTATTCCAACAAAAGAAAAATCCTTTTAAGAATTTAAGTTTTCTCATACATTAAATTACCGAAATAAATAAAGAATATATCATATAAAAAAACTTAATTGTGAACATACTTTTCATTTTGTGCTTTTTTTTTGCTGTATAACATTATTATCCTTTATCGACATGTCATGTATGATGAGATTATGTTATATTTTAAGTTTTTTTAAGGGTGCACTTTCTTGATCGTTTTTCATTCAAAAAGTCGAAGTTGCTCATAGTTGCTGAGGGCGAACAAAAAGGATCTATGAATAATAAAGTAAATAGTAATAATACACATCACACCCGTGTCATATAATTATATAGTTACGAGGCATGAATATCAATATCCGTGATTTTGGAAAAATTATTGAAATTTTCAATTTTTTTTGAATTTCGTGAGATTTTTCAATAATGGCATTTCTGATTATACACTCCATTGGATATTATTAGGAACTAGTTTCTATCCTCGTATCTTTTCTATATGTTTCTAAAAAGTGATTTTTATCAAATATATTTAGTTTGCCCTGAACGCTTGTGTATAAGCTTTGTGTTATATTTTAAAACTAATGGTAACAAAATCTCGATTTTTCAATTTTTTTGAATTTTTTTTAAAAATACCCCGGACTTTCTCATTTGTAAATATTAGAATTTTTGATAAGTTTACAACAAGGGGATGAAATTTGAAACGAGAATGAAATCTATAATTAAAAAGAGCGTCTTTAGCATTTAAAAACATGATCTGACACCAATTTTTTTTTTCGAAATTGATTTTTTTAGTTTTTTATATGTTTCACTAAACGTAGATGTCATTAAAAGGGAGAAAATTCTTTTTCAATGCGTTCAGAATTATTGAAAAGGAAAGATAAATGAATACTTTACGTTGGCAAATAATGATTTTTTTCCCCCAAAATATTATGAATGAAATTGATGAATTTCCGAATCAAGGAGATGATTTAGTACCTTTCGACGAAGAAGAGGAAGAAAAGGAGGAAGAAGAAGAGGAGGAAGAAGAAAGTTCTCAAGAGAATGCAAATATTTCAATCAATTGGAAAGAATTGGTGGTATTGCTTGAGTTTCTTGGTAAAGAAGATACTGAACAATATATTTCATATTGTAATTCTCAACAATTTATTCAAGAAGCAAATGCATTAATTAAATCATTTGTTAATTTCGTGAAAAAGTTGAAAAAGTAATGATGTTAACAAAACAAATTAAATGTTTAATTAAATTTTAACTATTTATTTTTTTTTAACTCGTGTTTCCAATTTACAGTCAACATAAATAACCATATTTTATGATATTATACTTTATTGTGAAATTCTTAACATAACACATGTGTCCAAAGCAGTGAGAATTATCCTGTTGGACCACAAATTAAATGAGTTAATTCTGTTTTTAACATTCTTTTGTTATATGAGAGCTTTCTTCAGGCGAAGCAGCATTTTTTAATTTTAATAAACGATCATGTTTACAGTTGTTTACATCTTTAACGTACAGTTGAAAAAAGTTTTCTTTTGTGGTTTCCTTGATAGGAAAGGATTCAGGTATTGTTTCCTATATCAAATATGATCCTCTCCTCCATATCTAATGAATGAGCAAAGGTTGTATTTTTGATGTTTTTTGGTGCTAAGTTGACCTCGGAAGAAGCAACATCTTTCATTTTCGAAAATATCACCCCCTTCGTGCCGATCAAGAAAGTGCACCCTTAAATTTTCGATGATTTTACCTTGTTTGAATTTATAGCTTCCTTACGGCATAGCGATGATTGTCAACTAATTTTT
>CAKUXH010000131.1 GCA_934700265.1 uncultured Opitutales bacterium | reverse complement strand
TAATAATACAATCGTTACAATCAGCGATACACAAGGTAATGTAATATCTTGGGCAAGTGCTGGTGAGCTTGGATTGAAAGGTTCAAGAAAAAGTACACCATTTGCAGCTGGAGAAGCAGCAGAAACAGCAGCTAAAGCAGCAATGGAACATGGTTTAAAATCAGTTGAAGTATTTGTTAAAGGACCTGGTTCAGGACGTGAAGCAGCAATTAGATCATTACAATCAGCAGGATTAGAAATTAGTAGTATTAAGGATGTAACTCCAATACCACACAATGGTTGCAGACCACCAAAAAGACGTAGAGTATAGTAAAATAATTAAGGAAGGTGAAATTTAAAAATGGCAAGATATAAAGATGAGCAATGCCGTATTTGTCGTAGAGAAGGACAAAAATTGTTCTTAAAAGGTTCAAGATGTTACTCAGATAAATGTAGTATTGCAAGAAGAAACTATGCACCAGGACAAAATGGACAAAAAAAGAAAAAATTATCTGAATATGGTACACAGTTAAGAGAAAAACAAAAAACAAAAGCATATTACGGAGTAAGTGAAAAACAATTCAGAAGATACTTCGAAATGGCTTCACAATCAAGAGGAAAAACTGGTGAAGTTTTACTTCAAATATTAGAAAGTAGATTAGATAACGTTATCTACAGATTAGGATATGGAAGTTCAAGAGCACAAGCAAGAATGCTTGTAACACACGGAACTTTCGAGGTTAATGGAGAAAAAGTTGATATTCCTTCATACCTAGTTAAAGCAGGAGATGTAATCACTGTAAGAGAAGTAAGAAAAGACAATGGAACAGTTAAAGCAAGTGTTGAAGAAAACGCTTCAAGACCAGTTCCAGCATGGTTAGAAAAAGATGCAGAAAAATTAAGTGGAAAAGTTGTAAGATTATCAGCTAGAGAAGAAGTTGATTTACCAATCGAAGAGCACTTAATCGTAGAGCTTTACTCAAAATAATAGTATAAAGAAGTGAGATATTTCTAAAAATTAGGAGGTAAAAATGATAGAATTTGAAAAACCAAATATTAAATGCTTAGAAATTGATAATGATAATAATTATGCAAAAGTAGTATGTGAACCACTTGAAAGAGGATATGGTATTACAATAGGAAACTCACTAAGAAGAATATTATTATCATCACTTCCTGGAAGTGCTATAACAAGCGTAAAAATAGATGGAGTTCTACATGAATTTTCTACTATGAAAGATGTAGTAGAAGATGTTCCAGAGATAATAGTTAATTTAAAAGGTGTAAGATTAAAATTAGACAAAAATGAAGAAAAATTATTAAGAATTGATTTTAAAGGACCAGGAGAATTAAAAGCTGGAGATATAATAACAGATGGTACAGTAGAAATACTAAATCCAGATTTACATATCGCAACAGTGGCTGAAGGTGGAGTATTCAAAGCTGAATTAACAGCTGAAATGGGAAGAGGATACAACATGGCTGAAAAAAATAAAAAGCCAGATCAAGCTATTGGTGTTCTTCCAATAGATTCAATTTTTACACCTGTAAAAAAAGTAAATTATTCTGTTGAAAATACAAGAGTTGGTCAAAGAGTTGATTATGATAAATTATGTATTGAAGTATGGACAGATGGAAGCTTAACACCATATGAGGCATTAAGCTTAGCTGCAAAAGTTATGACAGGTCATTTAGATTTATTTATAGACTTATCAGAAACTGCAAAAAATACACAAGTTATGATTGAAAAAGAAGAATCTAAGAAAGAAAAAGTATTAGAAATGTCAATCGAAGACTTAGAATTATCAGTAAGATCATTTAATTGCTTAAAGAGAGCAGGAATATCAACTGTTGAAGATTTAACAAATAAAACAATGTCTGAAATGATGAAAGTAAGAAATTTAGGTAAAAAATCATTAGATGAAGTAACTAATAAATTACAATTATTAGGATTAGACTTTATTAGAGATGAAGAATAG
>CAKUXH010000130.1 GCA_934700265.1 uncultured Opitutales bacterium | reverse complement strand
TAATATAACAGTAACCAGAAAAAAAGATGGTGAGTATAATCCTGTCAGTATGAGCTTTAAGATTACAGTTAAGAAAAAAGAACTTCATATTGATAACAGCAGTATAAAAGTTCCGGAAAATCGTGTTTATGATGGCACTAATGTAATTAATGATATTAAGGCAAAATTCATAGCAGATGATCTGGTAGAAAATGATAAGGCAAATTATGAAAACAAAGAATTGACATTAACAGGTCAGACTCAAGATGCCAATGCAGGAACAAATAAAGAAGTAAGTATTGTAGATGATGAAAAACTACGTGATCAATTGCCGGAAAATTATGAACTTGTTGGTATAGGTAAGCTTACGGCAAATGTGAGCATTGCTAAAAGAAAAGTCATAACAAAAGTCATTCAGAAACCAGAAAATTCAAATGGAAAAATGGAAATGGTATCTGATGGAAAACCAATTGAAATAACACGTCCATTTACCGAAATTTCAAAAACAGATGATCTTGTGGTTGCATATTTGCCTACAGATGAAACGAACCATACAGGATTTGTAGGTAATAAGGTACCGGATGATCTGAGTCTTCCTGGAGTAAAGACTTCAGGGGAGGCTACAGATCAGTCACCTGAAAAAACATATACGGCATATTATGTTCCAGATTTCCCATCAGCAGAAAAAATGGGAAACTATGAATTTGACACCGACAGTTATGTAGGGGCAAACTTAAAAATTACTGCAGCATCAGCCGACAATACTACAGTATCAGTTTTGAACAGCGATAGTAAAAATGTATATCAGAAAGAAGCTGGATCAACAATTTATTATAGTTCCGCTAATCCAGTAATTACATGGAATATCGCAGATACAACAACGTATAGTAAAGTACTGACGGTGACTGCATCTGCTGCTAATCCGGATGTTGAACCGAAAGACGGATGGACAGAGTGCGTTGATAAAGTATATGAGCCGGATACAAGTCAGGAAAATATTAATTTATGGGTAAAATTAAAGACAAATGCAGGCGGAGAAACAAAGCCGTTTAAATTGCAACTTATAAGAGATGACGTTATGCCAGAAGCAACAGTAACGCTTGGAAAAAATGATAGTACAATGTACAATTTTGTAGACAGTGTTACTTTTGGTCATTTTACAAACAACGTATATAATGCTGAAATAAACGTTAGAGATGATGGATCAGGAATTAAATCATGGTCATATAAAGTAATAAAAATTACAAAAGATTCTGAAGGAAATTATAATGATAAGTATACCAATGGTAGTGAATCTTGGAATTTTAATGAATTTACAAAAGGAAAAGATACAAGCGAGAAGATTCGACTTGGAGCGTCAAATGAGCCTAATGAAGTAGATAACGGTAACTTTGTAGTTTTTGTATTGGTAACGGATAATGTTAACAACAGTAAACTTTATGGCTCAAATGGTGTTGTTATTGATAATGTTCGATTAAATAGTTTAACACTGGAGTACAAAGGAAACGGTATCACAAAAGAAGATGGAGTTACTTACTTTAAAGATAAGGCCGAGTTATCTGTAGCAGCAGAAGAAAATGATGAAGGGTCTGCGGTTAAGAGCATTGATGCTACGATAACAGAAGAGGATAATAAACCTGAAACAAAAAATTTGTATACCATTCCAGAACCTGAATCTCATTCAGGATATACACTCGCTGAACTTGATACCTATAAAAGGGTGTCATCAGAAAAGGGAAATGTCGAATCAGAAAAGGGAAATGTCGAAAGGATTTCAAGAACAATAGATTCTGATGAGTGTAAAAAATATACTGTTAGTGTAACAGCAGAAGATATGGCAGGAAATATAGTTGCTTCTCCTGTGACAAAAACCTTTGTTCTTGATAGTTTGGCTCCTGTATTTATCAACAATTCTATTGCTTATAGCGAGAAAAACGAAAAATCAGCAATACCACAGGATAATAATGTTTATTACAGTAATAAAGATGTAACAATCAGCACTAC
>CAKUXH010000129.1 GCA_934700265.1 uncultured Opitutales bacterium | reverse complement strand
TTCCGAATAATATTTACTTGTCAAAGTTCAATGCCAGAATTTCGCTGGCATGATCAATCAGAATTCCGAGAGATCATTTTAGGGGTTAATTTATGGTATAGGGGCATTCAGTTCATTTAATAAAACATAAGGGTTATTATATTGTTAAGGTACTTGCCGCCTTGCTTTGGTAGAGTAGGGCGGTTTTAAATTGACAAAAATGTTCGTGTGACATATAATACACTTAACAAGAGAACCGAAAGCTAGATGAAGCCTAGCCGCCGGTAAAAAAGTTTGTTACAAAAAGTAGCGCCTTAGTTTACCAGACCGAGGGCGCTACTTTTTTCGCTTGATGTTAAAAACAAGAGTAATAACAGCGCAAAGCATAATTACGAAAGTGAATAGATCACTGTATGTAACCATTGGCACCAGCTCCCTTCATTGGTATTCCGGCAGCTGACATATCGCCCCTTCGGTTCTCTGGGTAAGTGTATTATATTGTCAAGGTGCTTGCTCTGGTGGTAACACCAGAGCATATTTTATTTAGAAGCGGTTTTGATAATTCCTAAAATTTTTAAATCTTCCACATTATATAAAAATTTTTCTCCATCCCATTTGTAACGTAACTCTGTTCCATAGATTACATCTATTTCCGGAGAGGTTGGAATATTTTCTAAATAATAAGACTGTACGATTCCATCAAGGCTATCAGGTGATTCTTCAAATAAATAAACTATTCCATTTTCACCTGAAAAAGTCATAAAATCTATATTATAATATTTTGAAAGATCTTTCACGCTCATCCATTGCGATGAGACAGTAATCTTGCAAGTGTTCTCATAAATATCCCCTTTGTATTCAAAACTTCCTGTAATGGTAACTTTACCCGGTTTAATTGCTCTAACAAGTCCGGATTTTGAGACTGTAGCAATTGATGAATTGGAAGATTTCCAAGTTATTTTCTTTTTTGTTCCTGTAATTTTTAATTTGATACTTTCCCCAACAGAGAGGGTTTTCTTTTTATGATTAATGTCTGTAAAAATAGTGTCGGCAAGATCATAACGATTATTATTGTTTGAACTTGGATTGACATCTGTTTCATAAACTGTATTTTCTCCAGTTATAACGGTAACTGTTGTTTTGTAAACTTTTTTGCCGATAGTCGCTTTAATAACAACGGTGCCGCCTTTTTTTGCGGTTACAACACCTTTCTTGTTGACGGATGCAATTTTAGAGTTTGAGGATTTCCAAATTACTTTTGTACTGTTTTTATAACCTTTGATATATAAAGGAAGCTTTTCACCTTTTACGATTTCATAACATACATCCGCCCGAATGCGATAATACTTTTGGGCTGCATAGGTAGTTGTAGGATGAATAGAACATAATATAATTGCAAATATTACAATTAAAGTTTTAAATTTTTTCATAAATAAATTCTCCTGATAAAATTATTTATATAATTCAAGCACTCCAAGAGGCTCGAAATATATCAAATAGTTATCTTGCTTTGTATATAATCCATATTTTTCCTTGTAGTAATTTAAACAATCTATAAGAAATTCTTCTGTGACGTTCAAATGGTCGGCAATCTCAAATTGGTTCTGGCATCCGCATTTGTATGAATCAATCAGATCGTTAAGAGAGAGCAGTTTATGGTATGCCCAGATTCGGGCGCGCCGTTCCTGCTTTCGGTTTGCAATGTCGGTCTGATCCATAATATCCCCGACTGTTGTGTAGTGGTGCCCAAGTTCTTCGGCAAGCACACATTTCTTTTCTATTTCAATCATATCTTCTTTAATTGCAATACGATTACCTTTTATCCTCCCCTTATTGGCTCGGAGTGGCTTTTCTTTTGTGATTAAGCAATTATTGTCTGCTTCTATTAGTAAATCATTGTATGTAAGCAAATATATCACCTCAAAATCCTTGAATGAAAAACTAAAACCCAACTGAAAATACGTCTAATAATCAAAATTCTGTTCTGAGGTCAAATAAAGCCCT
>CAKUXH010000128.1 GCA_934700265.1 uncultured Opitutales bacterium | reverse complement strand
GGCGTACGACCTAACATTTTTTTGGCTTCTAATCCAACAGCTCTTACCTTTCTAGTTTTATTATAAATAGCAACAACACTGGGCTCACTTAAAACAACCCCACGATCTTTCGCAAAAACAAGGGTATTTGCAGTACCTAAATCGATACCGATATCATGAGACATAAAAGAAAATAGCTTGCCAAATAGAGACATATATGCTTTTTATTATATTAAGACGTCTGTTTATTAATAAAAACAAGAAAAAAACGTTCGTCAAGCGAAGAAAATTTATATTTTATATTATATTATGGAACCTGGATACCTTATAAAAGATTTAACCACTATAGTAGTTACAGCAAGTATTGTATCTATTATTTTTTCAATATTACGCTGGCCAAGCATTTTAGGTTATTTGGTCGCAGGACTCATTGTCGGACCTTATCTCACACCAGATGTTCTTATACAAGATGAAGCTTCAATTCATAACATTAGTGAACTGGGGGTTATCTTTTTGATGTTTTGTATTGGCTTAGAATTTGACCTGAAAAAACTACAACAGACATTGTTTCCTTCATTTTTAGCTATGTTTTTCCAATGCATTGTAGCATTTTTCATTGGATCAATTACAGCCAATATATTAGGCTGGAATCCCTTATTAGGAACATTTTTAGGAGCCATTTTTTCTATAAGTTCAAGCATGGTAGCCATTCCGATTCTCAAAAATAAAAATGCTCTAAAACAACCCTACGCGCAGTTTACAATTGGTGTTGCTGTACTAGAAGATATTTTTGCAGTTGTATTGTTAGTCGTTTTATCAAATTTAAGAGCTGGAGGATTCAATTTTATTGAATGTTTTAATCTTATTTTTTGGATCACAGTTTTTATCGCAAGTATGCTGATATTTGGTCGATTAGCGGCACAACGCTTCATACGACTACTCACACGTATAGCTAATCCAGAAATATTTCATATTTGCGTGGTAGGACTTATTTTATTGCTCAGTGAACTATCCAGTGGATATTCAAATGCATTAGGAGCATTTTTGTGCGGTGCTATATTCTCGAGCACAAAAGTAAATCATAAATTAGAAGGAATGATTGCTCCCATTAGAGATGTATTTACTGCAGTTTTTTTCGTATCTATAGGGATGTTAATTGACCCAAAAATCATTTGGAATTATAAAATATTAATTTTAGCCTTATCAATAATTGTAATTACAGGACAATTCATCGGTGCTTGGCTTGGATTTTTCTTAAGTGGTCAAAAAGCAAGTGTAGCTTTCAAAGCTTCATTACCCAAATCACAAATCGGTGAATTTAGCTTTGTTATCGCTGCTTTAGCTAAAACTTTAAGCTTAGATGATGGTAAATTAATGGCCATCACGGTTGGCACAGCATTATTTACCATCATTGGAGTTAATATATTATGTGCCAAAGAAGATTATTTACTCGAAAAGTGTAATCAGTTAATTCCTAATATCTTAAAAGCATGGGGAAATTTATATCAGAAAATTTTAATTTCAGCAAGAAGTCATCTATCGGGAAGTAGTTTTCTTAATATCACACAGAAACCTTTACTAAAAATTGTTATACATTTCTTTTTAGTCAATGCCATTATCTGGTGCAATGCTTGGTTATGCGGATTTTTACAAAGTCATCCATTCCCCTACACAGCCAATTACACTGTTTGGATACAACAAGGCGTTTCTCTTATCTCGCTTTTAATGGCTCTTCCATTTATGTGCTGTATTGTTAGAAATATCAATATGATAATATTAACCATTTGCAAGCATACGCTACGAAGTTTATTCACTCGCTTAAACCATCATGCAGGGTTATATCAAGTATTTCAGTTATTTATAACCGGAATTGCTACTTTTATATTTGCCTGGCTATTTTTAACTGCATCTTCTAAATATTTACCAACCTACATTCCTATCATTTTATTAGGGGTAATAGGAGTTGTTTTAGGTTTTGGCTTTTGGAAACATTTTCGCCAATTAAATTCCCAATTTGAGCTTATGTTTTTAGAGAGTTTTACCACAGAACTTGAAAATGAGAATGAAAAACGAAGTCAAGCATTGATAAAAGTCGTTACACAAAA
>CAKUXH010000127.1 GCA_934700265.1 uncultured Opitutales bacterium | reverse complement strand
ATATCATGCAACCAATGCAAAATTTCTTACAAAAAAGAGCTAGCGATTTTGAAAAGAAACATCAAGAGGAATTAAAAATGATTGCTGAAAAAAATCGTAAAGCTGGTGATGACTTCATGAAGGATTTAGTTAAGAAAAATCCTGCCATTAAAACAACTGCATCTGGTTTAAGCTATGAAATCATTGCTGAAGGAGATACAAAAATTAAAGCCAACAGCGAAGATTCTGTTGAAATTTATTATACAGGTAAATTAATTGATGGAAAAGTTTTTGATGAATCAAAAGCTAAACCAATCACATTTCCACTAAATGGTGTTGTTCCAGGAATTAAAGAAGGTTTGCAACTTATCGGTCAAGGAGGTAAAATTGTATTATATATTCCTGATAATCTAGCTTATGGTGAATACGATATTCCAAGTATTCCTGCTGGCTCAAGACTTATTTTCGATGTTGAAATTGTAAAAGTTAATAAAATCGAAAAAGATAATGAAAAAAATACAGAAGAAAAAAATAAATAATTTTTGATTCTAAAATAAACAAGCCACGAAAATTTTCGTGGCTTGTTTATTTATAAGTACCAATAAAAAATAAAAACCTAAAAAATTACACTAGAAATTCTAGTAATAAAACATTGCCAAAATTATTTATTTTTATTCTATTTTTATTGAGGGTACGGACTTATTAAGTCGCAGTTTAAATAGATTTGTAAAATTATCCTGAGACCTATAATTAAGGGTATACCGGTATAAAATGGCTGTTAAGCCTCCTTAGAGTGGACAACAAAAGTTTTATCAAGTTAACCCACCTATAAATGCAAGAGGCATAATTTTCAATCTCTAACGTCTTTTTCAGTTCGAGCAATGCCCTCTATATTTTAATTGAACTGCTAAATTGCATAACGCTAGAAACAATTCCAAGTGCAAGCACGCCTACCATAAAAAAAGCAAATCCTAATGCACAAGAAGTAATAGCAGAAGTTAAACGATTAAATCTTACATCCAAATCTTCATTATGTAATTGATAAACTTCTTTAAAACTATCTCCCATATTACCTGTATTCTCTCCCACCATCAAAATATCCAACGCTAAGTCTGTAAAAAATGGAAGCTTCTTTGTTTTAAAAGCCTGTGTAACAGCAACTCCATCGTTAACCTTAGTACGAACATCTTGATATTGTCGACGAAAATAAAGGTTACGAATAGATCGTTCGGTTAATCGCATAGATTCAGTTAAGTTAACACCACTGCCAAGCAATGTAGCCATCAAATTAGAAACACGGCAAATTTCTGAAAGCCGTACGATTGTACTAATAACAGGAATTTTTAAAAGCCATGTATCAGTTATTAAAACACCATTTTCAGATTTTTTTCGCCAAAATTTTATGGCTGCTATGGCTAATAACGTACCTACAAAAACAATAGGCAATCCATACAATAAAACATTAGAAAAACCGATAAGTATTCTTGCTGGTAGCGTCATCGTTCCTCCCATTGCCTTTAACATACTCTCAATTCTTGGAAGTAAAAAAAACAAAAAGAAAATAACCACTAAAATAGCTACACAGGTAACAACAACCGGGTAGGCCATTCCAGAGATAATTTTTTTCTTCAATCGTTCTCTTTCTGTAAGTAAGCGTATGATTTCCTTTAATACAGGAGCTAAATTTCCAGTTACTTCAGCAGCTTCTATCGGATAAACAATGTCATCACCAAATATATTAGGATAATTTTTCATAGCACTCCCTAAACTTTTACCCTCGCTCAGGTCACGCCATAAAGCAACTGATAAATCTTTCAAATTAGGGTCTTGTAAACGTGTTTGTAAAATTTTTAAGGTATCTCCCAAAGGCAAGCCAGCACCATGAAGTTGTAATAAACGTTTTAAAAATGGAAGTGCAACTTTTTTATTAAGTTTTTTAATATTATCAGAAAAATTTTTTGAATTATCTTGGCCAACTAATGTTAAAATTGAAGCTTGAATTCCCTGTAAGCTCAGCAAATTAAGCGCCTTTTTCTTACTTTCCGCAAAGATAATTCCTTCTTTACCACTTCCAGAAATTTTATACTTAAATTTTAACATATTCTCACCTCTATTGTGACGAATTTTCAGTTAAATCAATCGCAGCAAATCTTAATAATGC
>CAKUXH010000126.1 GCA_934700265.1 uncultured Opitutales bacterium | reverse complement strand
TTATTATTTACGATACTTATAAGGCGCTTAATGAAAAATATTATGTAACCAAAATCCGTAGGCATGCCGATGGTCAAGAGGTTGATTTGGCTATAGTTGACAAGCAGTCTAAAGATACATATTTGTTTGAAGTCAAATACTCCAAGTATAAAGTCGATAATGAGGCTAAAAATTTAGTAGACGAAGATTTCAGCGATTACATTGAAGAGAAATTCGGCAAAATCAAGGGACGTTACGTGCTTTATACCGGAGAAAACGACAGCATTGATTCACCTTTTGGAGAAATCAAATTTTTCTCGGCAGAGCTGTTTTTGAAAAGTGTTGTTAAGGCAAAGACCGTTGAGAATTTACTTGCTTTGCTGGATAAATCTCAAGGTTAGAGCTCAAGCATAGGTTTTCTCCTTTCTTTGCCAACGATTAATCTTTTATTAACATTATATTATTTTTTATGTTTTCTCAAAAAAGCCGCCTTTTCAGGCGGTTTTTGTGTTTAATTTATAAGATTTATTTAAAAATTGTTAAATCATCCAAGGTTTTATATTGTTTTGGCTTGTAATTTCGGAATCCCAGACAGTTTTCATCGGGAGCCATATAGTTAGTTTTGACGACAAGAGTTAAAGTTGTAATCTTTTTTACTTTATTACAATAATACGCTAAGTCGTAGTTGTTATCCTTGTACGTATAGTTATAAGAGACCGCTGCAAATGTAGAGCCACTTAAATCAAGAACGTAAGGTTTGCCGTATCTTTTATTTAAAATTTCGCCTAAGTTAAGAAAATTTGCAAATCCGCTGTTTTTGAAAACAAATTTCACTTCGTACAGCCTTTCTTTGAAGAAATCATATTCGATGCCATGAACCTCGTTGTCAAGAAATGTTTCTTGAGGATTGAACTGTACAACAGTATGATAAGCGTATTGTTGAGAACCGATAGCAACGGTAGTGGTGTTAGGCAGACTGTTAATGCTATCAAGGCTGTCTTTGAATTTAATATTTTCAAGATCGTTGGCAAAGCAGGAAGCTGTTACGGTTACTGCTAAGATGAGAGTAGAGATAAATGTGAAAAGTGTTTTTTCATGATGTAATTCCTTTTTTGTTTTTACGAATGAGGCTGGAAGCAAACCAGCCTCTAATATTATTGGTTATTTGAGGGAAGCTTCGAATTCAGAGAAGTTGATTTTTTGGTTTTCATATGATGATAGTTGTGATTAAGAGTGCAGTGATGATTAAAAAGATTTTTTCATGGAGATTGCCTCCTTAAAAAATATAATTATAAATTAAAATAAACGTTTTGTAAAAAAGAATAAACTTGCTCCAATCATTGAAGATATTACAAGAAATGAAATTGCAAAGAATAACCCATAATCTGTTAAACGTATAAATAAGTATGCACCAAACATCGCGGTAATTGCGCTTATTAAATTTGCTGCTATTTCTTTGTAAATGTCTAGCTATAGCTGGTTATATCACTTTCATCTCTTGAATTCAACATTAACTTTTTTTAACTCATTATGCAGTAAGCTTTTAGCAAAAGGACGAAGCAATTAGGTAATGATAAAAATTACTTTGGAAGGAAATTTAAAGCAATAAAGCAGTTTGCACATATCACGGCGTTCCCTTTTTTTGCTGCTCATAATTTTATCAAAGCTGCTTGAAATAAAAAAACACCATTACAGGTGCATTTTCAAAAAATCAATATTGTGTTATAATACTAGTTGAGACAACTGGTAGTCGGCTTTCCTACTCCCTAACGAGTGGGGGTGATGTTATGACTGTATTCGAAGCGTTATCTCTGATGATTGCTTTCGCAACACTGGTCGTGCTGATCCTTTCGTATCGTAAGTAATTACGGCATGAAAAAAACCGCCTAAGCGGTAAGACGGTTTCTTTCTGACTTAAAATCAATCGAGGAGAACCGGCTTTCCACGACCAGTTGTCTCTTTGTGTTTATTATACGTTTTCTCTGTCTTTTTGTCAAACCTGAATTATTATCTAGTTACATTTCTACTAAGGCTTCTTCTACAAAGCATTCTCGCCGTTGATAGCGCTGAATAATGGCAGACACCATTGTAAGCAAAGGGAGTCTCTATGTCTATATTTTGGAATTTAATTTGCATACAAAAAAACGCTGATACCTAAGTATCAGCGTTA
>CAKUXH010000125.1 GCA_934700265.1 uncultured Opitutales bacterium | reverse complement strand
GGCTAATTTTTTGCATTTTTAACCAAAGGTTTTTACCTTTATCATCTATAGTTTCAAGAACATTTACAAATGTGAAGAAAATTTCTTATCTGGGTTTAGATTATGCCCACAAAAATAAAGTGTATTCATGTGGTGCTTCAAGTTTTAGTAAAATATATTGTTTATTTTCTAAAAATAAAGTACAACAACGTCTTGATAAGAAGATTATGTCTTTGTATACAGGTGTTGACGAATCTAAAATATCATCTGGTGCGGGGGCAAACACACCAACACCTATTCCGTTATATGTAGATTTTGGTTGGTATGCGCTAATTTTTGCATTTTTGTTGGGTATGTATTTAAAAACAATTGATATTCTAATGATAAATTTTTGCAGCGATAACAGAATTACCCCATTGATAGCAATCAGTTACTCTTGTTGCTTAGTATGTTCTAGTTTTTTTATGATAACTGCAATGGGAACTGTGTTGTTATCAGGGGGCATGTTATTTTATTCGATCTTATTGTTTTTATTTACAAATTTGGAGAGAAATCTACAAAAGTCATCATAAGCCATGTTAACCCAATTTCTCCAACTATTTTCTTTGAATGGAATCGGACAAGTTTTATATGGCATAAGTGGGCTTGTTATCGTTAGATTCATATCTATTGAAAACTATGGGATAGTGGCCTGTATATTGGCGTTTACAAGTTTTTGTAGTTTAATTGCAACAGGCAGATATGATATTCCGATTTTGTATGAAAAAAATGAAAATAAGCGACAACAATGTGTAAAATTATGTTATGTTTTGATTCCCACAATATCGGTTGTATGTAGTCTTTGTGGTTTTTATTTGCAAAAATTTTTATTTAAAGGATTGACAGTTAATTTTGGAATATTGTCGGTATTTTTTATTTTAATAACTAATAGTTCTTTATTTGAGTTGGTAATCAGAAAAATTTACATACATGAAGGAAAATTTAAGCAATTAAGTTATTTATTGTTTACAAATTATCTGTTACGAACCGGTTTACCATTTGTCTTATTATATTTTTGGAAAGATTGGCGTTGTTGTATTTTGAGCGAAACAATTAGCGTAACTATTTCCTGTAGCATTTTTATATTGAAGAACAGCAATCTAAAAACGATAAATTTTGATCTTGGTATACTAATAGGAACTTTACGAGAGTATAAGCATTATCCTAAGTACCAATTGCCTTCCACGATTTTAGACTGTGTATCCTTTGCATCTATCATTCCCGCACTTAATTTTTTATTTGGCAATACCATCGCGGGACAATTTGCACTCATTTATAGGATTTTGCTCATGCCGCTTTCTTTACTAGGGAAAATTATTGGAGATTTTTATCAACACAGCATAAGCATTGCGATGCGACATAGAAATCTAGTAAAAGTTTTATCACAATATACAAAAATCTTTATTCTATTTTCTGTATTGATCTATTCTGTAATTCTCTTAAGTGGTTTGATTTTTTATAAGGTTGGAAACGGTTTTAATGAATTTTTTTATCTATGGCCTGTATTAATTTTAGCCCTGGTTCAATTCATTGTTAGCCCCTTGTCGGGAGTTTTATTGGCCAACGCAAACGGAGTAAGATATAAAATGTTTTATGATTTTTTTAATTATATTTTGGTTTTGTTGACTTTTGGTATAACCTTTTTGTTTAAATTTGATCATTGTGTTTGCATAAAATTACTAGCATATGTTTTGATCAGTACTTACATTTTTTATTATTTTCTTATTTATTACTATGTGCGGAATTTTCGGTATACAGACAATTAAAGAGCGGAATATAACAGAAATTTTTGCTAATAAAATTTCTAAGTTAATGAACCACCGTGGTCCAAATGCCACCGGATTTTATGGTTATAATTTTAATACAGACACCTCGTTTTTAAAAAAAAAAATAGAACAACCATGCAACATAAATTTCTTTTTCATGCACAAACGCTTAGCGATTTTAGATCTTACGGAAGCAGGGAATCAACCGATGCAAACTGCTGACGGTCGTTATACGCTTGTTTTTAATGGTGAAATTTACAATTACAAGATTTTAAGAAAAAATTTAGAAAAACAAGGAATTAAATTTTTTACTAATTGCGATACAGAGGTTTTATTACAATACTTAATCCATGGTGGGATAAACAATTTACAAGCATTAGAAGGAATGTTTGCGTTTGCTTTATTTGACAAGCAAGCAAACAAGCTGGTTTTGGCAAGAGATCCTTTTGGGATAAAACCCTTATACTACTTTAAAAATCAA
>CAKUXH010000124.1 GCA_934700265.1 uncultured Opitutales bacterium | reverse complement strand
GTTTAGGACAATGACGTGTTCATTAAATTGTGATAAACAATTAGCTACTTCAAATGATGTTAGAATAACAAAATTAGGTGCCAAGTTGCGATTTTTAAAAATAGATGAACTACCTCAGTTGATTAATGTGCTTTTAGGGGATATGAGTTTGGTGGGGTATCGTCCTGAGATTGCATTTTATGTAAATCAGTATACAAAAGAACAACGAGAGATATTGAAATATAAGCCTGGGATTGTGGATCCAGCCACATTATTTTACAGTAGAATAGAAAATGAAATTCTTTCGACTTCAGTTAATATAGAAAAGGATTATATAGAAAAGATATTGCCTAAAAAAATTTTAATAAGTTTAAATTATGCGAAAACTGCAACTTTTATTAGTGATGTCAAATGTTTGTTGCTATGTTTAAAGCATTTAATGACTAAATAAATGTCTTGGTTTTCTTTAATTTCTTATAATAAATTTTAAAAAATATTAAACGATTTCTTGCAATATTTCTCGGATTTGTTACTACTATAAGTATAATTTTATGGTTGCGGAAGAAAATCAATTGAGCTTGGAGGATACGATTCAAAATCCTACGAAGGTGGAAGAAACATACGATGCTTCTAAAATTCAAAAGTTAGAAGGGTTGGAAGGGGTTCGTAAACGCCCAGATATGTATATTGGGGATACGAATGAGCGTGGATTGCATCATTGTGTTTTTGAGTTGGTTGATAACGCAATTGATGAATCATTGGCGGGTTATTGTACTGAAATTAATGTTACGATTCATTTGAATGGAGCTTGTTCGGTTGAAGATAATGGACGTGGTATTCCAGTAGATATACATCCAGTTTATAAAATTCCTGCTGTTGAGCTTGTCATGACTAATTTACATGCTGGTGGTAAATTTGGTAAAGGGGCTTATCAGGTTTCTGGAGGTTTGCATGGAGTAGGTGCTAAATGTGTTAATGCAGTTTCAGAGGTCTTTGAGGTAGAAGTTCGTCGTGATGGTAGTGTTTACCATATGGGATTTTCAAAGGGAAAAACGACAGAACCATTAAAAATTATAGCACAAAGTCAGCGTACAGGTACAAAAATTACATTTCTTCCTGATCCAGAAATTTTTGAAGAAACACGTGAGTTTAAATATGATATATTAGCCAAACGTTTACGCGAATTGGCATTTTTAAATCCAGGTATTCGCATTGAACTTACCGACGAGCGTATAGAAAAGTCGGAAGTCTTTTCTTTTGATAAAGGAATTGCTCAATATGTAAGTTTTTTAAATCGTGGAAAAACAGTTTTACATCCAGAGCCTATTACCTTTTCAGGTAGTTCTGTGGTTACTGATCATCATGGAAAATCAGGGCGTATTTGTGTGGATGTAGCTATGCAATACAATGATGGCTACAGTGATCAACTTTATGCCTATGCAAATTCTATTTTTAATATAGAAGGAGGTACACATTTATCAGGATTTAGAACAGCACTTACACGTGTTGTCAATAATTATGGGAAGGCAAACAATCTTATTAAGGAAAAAGATCCTGCTTTAATGGGAGAAGATGTCCGTGAAGGCTTAACGGCAATTATTTCTGTAAAAGTTCCTGAACCTCGTTTTGAAGGACAGACAAAAACAAAGTTGTCTAACAGTGAAGTGGATGGTATTGTTCAGAAGATTGTTGGTGATTCGTTAAAATACGCATTTGAAACGGATCCGAGTTTAGGGAAAATAATTATTGAAAAATGTTTGGGGGCTGCTCGTGCAAGAGAGGCTGCTCGTAAAGCGCGCGATACGGTTCGTAAAAGTGCTTTAAGTGGAGGTGGTTTGCCAGGAAAATTATCTGATTGTTCCGAAAGAAATCCAGAATTGTGCGAATTATTTATCGTCGAGGGAGACTCTGCTGGAGGTTCTGCTAAGCAAGGGCGAGATCGTCGTCATCAAGCTATTTTGCCTATTAAGGGAAAAATTCTTAATGTGGAAAAAGCACGCTTGGATAAAGTTTTGAGCAATGCTGAAATCCGTACGATTGTAACAGCTTGTGGAACAGGTATTGGAGAAAATGGTGAAGGTGCATTTGATATATCTAAGGCGCGTTATCATAAAGTGGTTATTATGACCGATGCTGATGTCGATGGTGCTCATATTCGTACGTTACTTTTGACATTCTTTTTCCGTCAAATGCGAGGTTTAATAGAAAAGGGATATGTTTATATTGCTCAGCCACCTTTGTATAAAATTAAGCGTCGTAAACGTGAGCAGTACATCGATAACGATGCAC
>CAKUXH010000123.1 GCA_934700265.1 uncultured Opitutales bacterium | reverse complement strand
ACACTGTGTAACGTTGCAATAGACTTTGCAACTTGATCTGCAATACTTAATCTTTGAGCAAAACTTAAATTTTTCCCTGCTTCACTGGCTAAAAATTTTTCACCATCAATACCATCGGCTCTTTCATAAATGCTTATATGGCGCGTATCTGGACCAGAATCATCACTAATCTGTATTTTCCCTGACGTTGTTCCATAGTATTTTGTAACAAAATCAACCCCATCTACATATAACCCAGAACAATTACGATCCTTTATCCTTCCCATAATAAGGTCATCTCCTTTACTATATTCATTATCTACTGGATTATTATTATTATCTACTGCATTTTTAGATATTTTTATAACATATTTTTTCTCATCTCCTACTGCATAAACGATTCCATTACCTCCTTGACCGAGAAGTTTATCTGTACCTAAAGAGCTAACATTGACTTCTTTACCAGAATTAAGGTTTAATAACAAACGTTGTAATTTTGAAGGAAAACTATTCCATTCCTTCCTACCGATATTTAGCTTCTTGCAAACCTCTCCTACTTCCCTACTTTGAGGCACGTAAGAGCAAACTGTTTCAAATGCCATTTTAACTGTTTTTTTCGTTAACTTAAAAGCATGTACCAAACTCCGACACTTTTCACTAAGCTTATCTGCTATCGTTGTCACAGAGTTACTTAATTCTTTTATTTTTTTATTAAATGTATCTTTGAGGCTTTTAATAGCCTCTATATTTTCTTTTATATTGAATTTTATTTCTAACATACTTCACACCACAACAACGATTATATGAATTCTTTATGCCTTTGGTAGCAATTTGCTTATGTCTTTTGTCTCAGAAACCTCGCTCGTTGTAACCAGCATTTTTTCTTCTGCATCTTTGCTATTTTTCATGAAAATACGCTTATTACGTTTAGGCCTATCAGATTTCTCTTTATCCAATTTTTCAGAAAGACAAACGACTTTTGATGAATCACATGGGCAAACTGGCGGCCGTAGCATATCAAAAGACTGGCAAGCCATTCTAGGATTCAAGCAATAACCACAATTGGGACAAAAATTATTATCCCCGTAAGTTAGTCCGCAAGCGAACAACGTTGTTGAAAACAATCCACATTTTAATAATTTTTCAAACTTCATACAGTTATATAATATCGGCAACTTTTGAAAAACTTTAATTTTATTTTTGCGGATGTGCTTGATTATAAACTTTTTGAAGAAAATTAATATCCACATGCGTATATTTCTGTGTTGTCGATAAATTTGCATGCCCCAATAATGCCTGAACTGCCCGCAAATTAGCCCCATTTTGCAACATATGCGTCGCATAACTGTGCCGGCAACTATGTGGTGTCATCGTCAACGGTAAATTAGCTGCTCGTAAGTATTTTTTTATCAACAACTGAACTAAACGGGGTGTCAATGCCTTCCCAGATTCTCCAGGTATAAGCACATCCGTTGTTATACAAGCATGTAACGCCAATAGCGCCTTTAATGCTGGTGCTCCAATGGGAATAATTCGCTCTTTCCTTCCTTTACCCAACACACGAATTGTCTTGCTCGACCAATCCACATGCGAACAACAAAGTTTAACCAACTCACCAACACGAATGCCTCCACCGTATAGCAATTCTAATATAGCCTTATCTCTTCGCCAGAAAAATTCATTCAATTGCCCACTTTGAAACAGCTTATCAGGCACACTTAACAACAATTCTATCTGCTCCACTGTAAAAAAATTAGGCAACTTCGACTCAAATTTTGGACTTACCTTTAAAATTTCTTTCGGAACCTCCATCTGATAATGTTCTGACAAAAAATGAAAAAACGTACGCAATGCCGACAGGTCATGATTCATCGTTCTTTTCCCAACATCTCTCGACTGCAAAAATGCACCTAAGTAATGCCCATCATTGATCGCCAAGCCATGCTTCTCATTAAACCTCAACCACGACATCACCGATCTTATGTAATCTCGCTGTGTATATTCTGAATAATTTCTTATCTTCAAAAAATTCCTAAATAATGTCAACGGCTCCATAAAAAATAACATACATTTCTTAAAGATCCTTACAAAATTTTTCAAAATTCCAACAATTACTCAGCTGTAATTGGAGTATTTTTAGGTTTTTCAATCCATTCCCATCGAATAGGACAACCCGATAAGCGGAAAGTCTCTCGTAAATTGTTTTCTAAAAAACGTTTATAATTGCTAGGAATCCAAGCAAGACGATTGCAAAAAACTTTCAATGTAAAAGGTAAAATTTCTTTTTGAACTGCATAATAA
>CAKUXH010000122.1 GCA_934700265.1 uncultured Opitutales bacterium | reverse complement strand
CTATTGATCCAGAAGAGAATAATGGGGTTATTAATGCATTTTTGGAACAACATAAAAACTTTGTATTGCGAGCTTCTCACGTAAGTTTACCATGGGTAGAAAATCATGACGGTGGTGGATCATTTTGTTTGAAGAATTTATAATAATTTTAGTTACAAAAAAAGTTATTGTGCCGGAATATTTTTGGTGTGTATTTTTTCATTTTGCCTGAAATAAATGACATATTCATTTGTGTTTAAAAAACCATTTTTTTCATGAGCAAAATGCTCTCTAAAGCTACGATCTGTCATTAATTTTTTAATAAAGTATTTTTTTTGATAAATAGAAAAATTTAATTTTTTTATTTTTTGTTCTAAAATTAGTCGTTTATTTTTCCATAAACAATATTTTTTATAAGCAGAATAAAATTCACATCCCCAGAGGATATAAATCATTGCGATTAAAAAAAACACAAAGGAAACATAAGTTAGAATTTTTTTTGTACGAAGATTCACTAAATTAAAATTTTTTCTAAAAAGAAGTTTTTCATTGCCAAAATGAAAAGTCAAAGCTAAAGTAAAATAAACACTTTGTTTAATTTACTATGTATCGACACTATTTTGGTTTTTCGGAAGATCCTTTTAATATTACGCCGGATCCTAAGTTCTTATTTTTAAGTGAAGAATATAACGCTGCACTTACACTTTTGCGTTATGGTATTGAACAATCAAAAGGGTTTATGGTGGTTACAGGTGAGGTTGGATGTGGGAAAACCTTGCTTTGTCGTTCTTTACTGCAATCTTTAGACGAAGATGTGGTAGAAACTGCTTGGCTTTATTCTTCTAATATTACGCAAGAACAATTGATTCGAAGTATTTTGAAAGAAATTGGAATGCCTGCTACACAGTTACCTGAAACAGATCATTTGGAAGTTCTTAATGAATATTTGTTAGAGAAAATTAGTAGTGGCAAAGAAATTTTATTAATTATTGATGAGGCACAAAATTTGTCTTATTCGCTTCTAGAATCAATACGTTTGTTATCGAATTTGGAAACAAATCAGAAAAAGCTACTTCAAATTTTGTTGATAGGGCAGCCGGAGTTGAAAGTAAAATTAAATCAACCACAACTTCGTCAATTGAAACAACGTATTTTGGTTTATTATGAACTGCATCCTTTGGGAATAAAAGCAACCATGCAGTATATCAATCATCGTTTAAATTTAGTAAGTCAACAACCTGGATTCCCTAAAATTACTTATGGAGCTTTTAAGCGTATTTTTAAATATTCTCAAGGAATTCCTCGTGTTATCAATAATGTATGTGATAAGGCATTGATGGTGTCTTACGCTCGTTTAGGTAAAAAACTTGAATCTAGCGATGTAAAACATGCTATCCAAGATATAGAAAGATTATCCCTATGAGTCGGCTTTTTAAAAAGATACAAAATGCGTCTATCTTTCCGCAGGAAGATGTAAAGATACAGATTTATCCACAGATGAACAAACTGCAGAAGAGTAAAAAACAAGTTAATTATGGTGTTTTGGTTGGATTTATATTTTTCTGTTTAGGAGGATTATTAGCTTACCTTATTGTTGATAATAGTGATAGTTTTTATGTTAAAACTCCTCAGGTAGGAAAAACAGAGATGAATAACTGCAAAGAAAAAGTGAAAGAAGCAACTATTGTTAGTATTAATTCGTCGGCTAGTGAGGCTAAAGTAAATCAAGAAATTTCAGTTGAAAAAGAACCTATTTCTTTGAATCAATCTTTAAGAATATGGATGAATAAAAAGTTACAAGATCCTATGTTGAAGGAAGAGAATGTTGCTCGTATTGTTAAGGATATGGGGGCAAATTTGGTAACAGAAATGGATGTTCCTTTGAATGATGATAATGATAAAGAAATAGCCTTAACACCAAGGCAAAAAGAACATTTGCGTTGTATTCAGGATTTTTTGAAACGCTTTAAAATTGAGTGCGTTCGAATCGATGGAGAGCAATCACGGGTTCAGGCAAACGGACATGCTTACGTGTTAAATACGCTTGTCTCTCAGTACCCTAAGTTGCGTTTAGCGGGAATAAATAACGATGAAATTGTTTTTAGAGATGAGTATAATCAAGAATATAGAAAAGAAATTTCGCAGTATGAATGAGAAGAAAAATAAAGAAAAAATACCTGTTATTTGCGATATGAATTATACAAAAACTATTGGATTTGTAGAAAAAAATAATTACTTGCGTAATGCAGTTGTTTGTTTTTTTGCAGGTTTTTTAGCATTAGGTGGCTATTTGTATATGAAATCAAAAAGTCAAACGTTATTATCAGCCATACCCTTTGCATTGAATG
>CAKUXH010000121.1 GCA_934700265.1 uncultured Opitutales bacterium | reverse complement strand
GGTAATGTTGCCAAGGAAAATGGACTTGAAAATCCTATTACGCTTAATCCTGAAGTATTGGGTAAACCTTCGAAGGAAGATATGGATGCTTTATCGCGAGGTGGACAAATTCAATATCGAGCTTATGGTATGCCACCTGAGACGTTAAAATTGGTTTTAGATCCAGGACAAGACGGAAAAGATGATGGATTAAGTATTTCTGTAGTTGAACATAACAACCCTCCTAAAAAAATACCACTTTCAGTTGTTTTTGGAGGACAAGAATTTAATGGGAAAAAAACAGATCATCCTTTGTTGGCTGATTGGCGTGAACGTAAGTTATTTGAAGATTCTCAGATTAGGAAAGAGTATGATCATTTTATTCCTTTTGTATCATTTTTTGATAAAAAGGTTGCAGATACAACAGGGGATGTTGCTAGAGTACAGTCTGAAAATACCTTGTGGAATGCTGTAAATGAATACCTAAAATGGTCTTTAGATGAAAACAGCTTAGATGAAGGTATTTTAGGGGGATACGAAAGCGGAAGTGGTAGCCCAATAAATGAAAATATTATAAAAGATGAAGAAAATTTGGAGCCTTATACTGCTGTTAAAGTTGATTCTGACAAGATAGAAGGCGTAGAAAGTGATACTGGGTTAGCAGCTGGAATAATGAAGAAATCTTTAGGTGTAAGAGCTGTTACCCGAGAATTTCGTAAGCATTCTGATAATAGAAATAGATATAAGCTTTTAAATGCCGCAAGAGAATTAGCTGATGAAATGTCGCGCCTGTTAGGTTTATTATCCGATGGAGAGAATGATGAAAATGGTGTAGGTGATGTAAAAAATAATAAAGATAACAAGCCGAAGACCTTGGAAAAAACATTATTAGAGGAAGATTCTTCTGGAAAAATAAGTTTAGGTAATACGCAAAATTCTTCCAATGTTTCTTTAGGTGAAGAGCTTTTGAAATCTTTAGATGATCTTAACGTTTTAATGGAGCGATTACCTGAAGATCAAAAGAGTGTCGTTAAGCAGTCTGTTAAAGCATTAAAAGTGATTAGGGGCCATAAATTAAAGGATCGATCTAAACTGAGGGCTCTTTTAGATGCCGCGAGAGAACTTGCTAATGCTTTTAAGGAGATGTTGAAGTTAGCTGAGGAACAAATAAACTTAGAAGCTGCTGAAGATAAAGGTCTTGTTCAAGGAATCAATGCTGCATCGGTTAAAGAGAAAGAGCTAAAAGTTTCTGTTGAAAAAGTAAATAATGCGGTAAATGTTGTCGATAGTTTAAAGTTGCAAGGAAAGCAAGCGCAGATTAGGTCATTGTTGCTAAAATTAAAAGGTAAAACCGTAGATAGATATTTTGATGAGTCGGGTGATGTTAGTACTTACAATGAGATTGTAAAAAATCGAGAAGCGCTAAAAAATTTCATAGCAGAACCAACAGAGGAGAATTTAAAGGCCATATTCAAAACACCTTAAGATCAGGAAAAGATCTGAACAGGAATTAGGATTGGATACTTCGGAAAAGGATGATTCTTTGTTATAACCTAGGCTGATAGTAGTGATTTAGCATGTTGTAATGCGGAGGTGGAGGTAGCGTCTCCGAGCATACGTGCTAATTCTTGGCAGCGCTGCTTAGGGCTGGTTAATTCGTGGAATGCGATGGTGGGAATTGCATTTTCGTTTTGTTTCATTACACAATAATGGTAACGTGCTTGTCCGGCAACTTGAGGTAAGTGAGTAACGCAAAATACTTGCGTATTTTCCCCTAAAGTTTTCAGCAAAGCCCCTACTTTCTGGCCAATTTCGCCACCAACATTTGCATCGATTTCATCAAAAACAATAACAGGAACAAATTGTGTGTCATGCAGCGTACTTTTTATAGCTAGGAGAATACGTGAAAGTTCTCCTGATGAAGCAACGTGATCTAAAGGTAGTGGTTGTAAAGTTTCGTCAGAGGCAAATAAAAATTGGACTTCTGATATGCCCTGTTCATTTAAGAAATCGTGTTGTTGAAGTGAAACAGAAAATAATGGTTTTTTGAATCCTAGTGTTTTTAAACAGTTCGTGACAAGCTGGTTTAATTCTTTAATTTTTTCAGCTCTTAATTGGTGCAATTTTTCTGCTTTTTGACGACATTCAGTTTCAATTTTATGACATGTTTCTTGTAGAACTTGTATTTGTTTTTCACCATTTTTCGCTATATCTACTTGTCCTGCTAATTCGTTTTTTGCAGCTAAAACTTGTTCAATCGAATTTCCGTAGCGACGCTGTAATTCTAGCCACGTTTGCATATTTTGCTGAATCATTTGACATTGTTCTGGATCCAAGTCAAACGTTTGTTGTTCTTG
>CAKUXH010000120.1 GCA_934700265.1 uncultured Opitutales bacterium | reverse complement strand
GTATCAAATATTCAAAAGAGATAATGAGTCAATATGAAGGTACTAACATACATAGAAATGAGCACTTAAAAAAATGGAATATTCTAATTACTCCATTAATCTAAATTGTAACTTTTATTTTTGGATACTGCCTATAAAGATTATAATTATCAGCCCCAAAAATTTACAACATAGCGAATATTTTCCATAATTTTTCTCCTTTCAATCTCTATTTTAATAGAAAAAGAAAAATTAATCGCCATTTTAATCTTACAGAATATTACAATTTTGTTATATAAAAAACTGAAATTTTCGTTTCTTTACTGATAGAAAATTGAATAAAAATGAAAATATCTCCCACTTATTTTTATCCCTAATTTATCACATCAACAATCACTTCGATTTCCTTACCAACAAAACTTATCTTTCTTTGGCTAAATACTTCTCCTTGATAAGACAAAGTAACCACTGCAACGGCAATTTCATTTTCTTTGGTATAATTTGTATCTCCCATTAAAGTTGTCCATTCAATCTGAATATCCTCTTTGGTAATTTTCTTATTATATTTTATTTTATATTCCATCTTTTTAGTAAAGGCAGAATTTGAACTTGATCTTACCATAATATAATGACCATTCTGATAAACTTTTATGGTATAAAATACTTTATCCTTCTCTGAGTCTACATAATTTTCATTGGGAGATACCGTTTCTTTCATAATTAAATTCTCTTTTTTTATCTTTTCTTTTTGATTACAAATAAAATAATAACCAAATAAACAGAAAACAAAGAATACACCTAATACCCAAACGATAATATTCATTCTATTTTTCATAAGACCCTCCAATTTCAAAAATTATGATTTAGAATTAAAATGATTTCACTATTTTTTATTTTAAAATTAATAAAAATCTATATCTTAAATTTCACACAATTTTTTAGAAATATATTTACTTGTTTTCAAAATTTTGCCAATTTTTTATAGATTATCTAAAATTTTCCTGAGGCACCTCCGCCACCAAAAGAACCACCTCCACCAGAAAATCCTCCTCGAGATGAGGAACGGGAGCGACCACTACCACCATAATAACTATCTATATAACTAATATCTACAAAAAAGGCAAATAAGAAAGCAAAAGGATGACATGGAAAAAATAGACCCGCCAAAGCAACAAAACTCAATTGTGAAAAAATTTGAAAAAGAATAAAACAGAAAAGAAAATAAAAAATTGCAAATTTTATTTTTGATTTATTCTCTTTAGATTGAAAATAAATTCTAAATATTATTCCCAAAACAAGCCCAATTCCTATTCCTAAGTAAGAATATATCTTCGTTTCTCGTAAAAAATTATCATTTGTTGTTGAATCACTTTCTTCCAAATTTAAGTTTTTAGCCTTAACAATTTCTTGATATATTGCATCATATCCATTTTTGATTCCACTATCCCAATCATTCTTTTCTAAGTAGGGAATAATATAATTATCTCTAATTCTTCCTGCCTTTCCATCTGTAATAATTCCTTCTAATCCATATCCTACTTCTATTCTTAATTCTCTTTCTTGATAGGCAATTAAAATTAATATGCCATTATTTTCATCTTTGTTTCCAATTCCAGACGTTCTAGCAAATTCTAGAGAATAATCTTCTATTGATTTTCCTTCTAAATTTTTTACTGTAGTAACAACAATTTGAATGCCCGATTTTTCTTGTAAAGTAATACTTTTTTTCATAAGATACTCTTTGGTTTGACTTGTCAGTATTTGAGCGTAATCATTTACATAAAAATCATTCGTTGGTTTTACCACTGCCTCAACAGAAAAAGGAGAAAAGAAAAGAACAAAAAGAAAGAAAAGTGCTTTACACTTAGTCAAAACTAACTTGTGGAACATTATTCGCACTTTCCTTTGCTTCAAAATATTTTTCATCCTTAAAACCAAATAAACGGGCGAATAAAACTTGAGGAAATTTTTTTATTTCTTGATTATAATTTTTAACGGCTTCGTTATAATCCTTTCTAGCAACAGCAATTCGATTTTCAGTACCGGCAAGTTCATCCTGCAAATTAATAAAATTTGTATTCGCTTTTAAATCTGGATAATTCTCAACAACAACGGTTAGAGCATTTAAAGCATCAGTTAATTTTTGATTTGCTTCCGCTTTATCCTCTACATTTTTTGCTTGTATTAAATTTTCACGAGCCGTTGTAACATTATCAATTACCTTTTCTTCATGACTAACATATCCCTTTACTGTACTCACCAAATTAGGAATTAAATCTGCTCTTCTTTCTAATTGAACAGAAATATCCGCCATTTTATTTTCTACTTCTTCTCTTTTATTCACCAATCCATTATAAATTCCTGTTAATATCATAACAACAATGATAACAAAAACAAGAACAACCCCTATCCTC
>CAKUXH010000119.1 GCA_934700265.1 uncultured Opitutales bacterium | reverse complement strand
AACTTTGTGTTATGCTGATTTAGACGTGGTTTTAAGTCGTATTCATAGCAAAATACAAGAATATGGATTATCAAAGAGTAATGTCGAAGGATATAACTGTTTTCGCGATTTTTATAATGCGAATAACAACCCTATAGATTTATTTATTCTTTCGTGTTTTTCTTTTAACTACCAGTTTAGATTTAATAATCAATTGGAATACAATAATCCATTCGGTAAAGACAGAAGTCAATATTCGGCTACTACCGAAAAGAATCTTATTGCTTTCACAGAAGAAATGAAGAAACGACAAATAGAATTTTTCAGCCGCGATTTTAGAAATATGCCAATGACTTACTTTGATGCAAATACTTTTGTTTACTGTGATCCTCCATACTTAATTACAACTGGTAGTTACAATGATGGGAATAGAGGCTTTAAAGATTGGAAGATTCAAGAAGAAAAAGATTTGTTGTCTTGGCTCGATTCCATAGCAGCGAACGGTGCGAAATTTGCATTATCAAATCTATTTAAGCATAATGGTAAGGACAATAAACTGTTGATTGAATGGGCAAAAAAATATATTGTTCACACTATTGATAGTGACTATTCGAATTGTAATTATCAGTTAAAAGATAAATCGAATTCCGATACTCTTGAAGTATTGATTACAAATTATTAGGAGAATAAAAATGAGCTTTGTAAATGGTCGCTCTATTACAGTAAGAAGTTTTGGTTGGGTGCAAGATCCTGGAAAATTCGAAACTTTGAAACGTATTGTTGGTGTTTTTTACTTTGGCTCGACAATTCATCAAAGCTTAATATCAGCAATTATACCAAATCTTATTGAAGAACGAGACGGAAGGGATCGTTTTATTAGCGTATTATCAACCCAGCCGTTAAAATTACAATATAAAGATTTAGTAGGAAAAAGTTTTTTTCCCCGCTCTTCCGCGAGGTGTAACGGTATTCTTCAGGCAGTATTGCCAGGGCAGAAACGAGCTTTTCAAGGCGATTGGCCAGCTGATAATTTTCTTCGTTGGGCACACGCATTAGGGCTAATTGGCTATGACTACTGTTCAGATTCTTTTGAGATTACTGAATTGGGAAAACAGTATGTTGAAAGTGCTGATAATTCTGATGAAGAAAAAGAAATATTGTCTCAAGCCCTATTATCGTATCCTCCTGTGATGAGAATATTAAACTTGCTCGCGGATGGCAGTCATTTAACAAAGTTTGAATTAGGTAAACAACTTGGCTTTGTTGGTGAGGATGGCTTTACTACTTTACCACAAAACATACTGCTGGATAGTTTATCACGAACAACTGATACGAAAGAAAAAAATAAAATGAAAACCGATTGGGACGGTTCTGCGGATAAGTATGCACGAATGATTTGCTCGTGGCTTTCGACGCTTAATTGGTTGGTTAAAGAGCCGAAAGAATTTACTGTTAATGGCAAAACGGAAACCATTGGACAAGCATATAAAATAACAAATAAAGGCTTAGAAGCGCGTCGACGCGGGTTGGGGGTAAATATTGCAAATCGTATCACTAAAAACGTATATTGGGAATTGCTTGCACCAAAATGCTCAGATAGAGTATATATTAGAACTCGTAGAAGTTATATATTAAAAATTCTTGAAAAATCAAGTACCATTATTAGCATAATAAATATTCAAGCGATATTACAGCGGCAATATGGTTTGGACGTAGGCATAGAAACAATAAAAGACGATATACAGGGATTTATCAATATCGGACTCAATATCGATATGTCTGAACGCGGATATAAGTTCAAAGATAGTATTTCTGATTTTATTGTTCCCGAATTGACCGTGCAAGAAACTCGTGTAAGCGATTTGTTGCAATACAAAGAAAATTGTCGTGAACAGTTACACAACATTTCTCACGATTATCTATCTTTGATAGATATGGCGTTTGACAGCACGCAAAATCGCCTTTTTGAGATAAAAACCATTGATTTGTTTGTGAATGAATGCGGTTTTTCTGGTAGACATTTAGGTGGCGGTCGCAAACCTGATGGCATTATTTATCGTACAGAAGAACAAAAAGGCGTTATAATTGATACAAAAGCATACTCTAACGGTTACAACTTACCTATTTCGCAAGCAGATGAAATGAGTCGATATATTCGCGAAAATCAAACTCGTGATGCAGCGATTAATTCTAATCACTGGTGGGATAACTTTCCTGAAACAATAAGTGTGTTTAATTTTGCTTTCATCTCAAGTTTGTTCAAAGGTAACATTGGGGTTACATTACAACGGATAGCGCTAGATACAGGAGTTGGAGGCGTTGCAATTAGCGTTATAAATCTATTATTAATTGCCGAAAAACTGAAATCCCACGACTTAACTTATGGTGACTTTTATAAGCAACTCAATTCTAATTCCGAAATTAGAGTAATTGAATAGATCATAAC
>CAKUXH010000118.1 GCA_934700265.1 uncultured Opitutales bacterium | reverse complement strand
GCGTAAAAATTTTCAACATATGAAAAATAAATGTTGAAAAATTTTCCTATAAATTATATTATAAATCTATGTGCTTTTTTTAAAGTGCTTAAAGGGACAGTATATGCAATTTGATAAAGTTTTGATCGTTGATGATGAGTTAGTAATTCGCAAAGCATTAGAAGAGCAATTACGAAGTAACCGATATACGGTTGCATCCGTATCCTCTCTTGCAGCCGCAGAAGACATACTTAACCGAGACAATTTCGATCTTGTCTTTTTAGATGTAAGATTACCGGATGGAGATGGTACACAATTATTAAAACGGTTTAATGAACTGCCAGATTCAGCTGAAAAGCCTTTGACAGTTGTAATTACTGGATATGGCTCCATTGAATCTGCAGTTGCTTGCATGAAACTCGGTGCTTTCGATTACATCATTAAACCGTTTTCACTGCAAGAAATTGATGTCGTCCTGCAAAAAGCTGAATCATTCAGCCACTTAATGAAAGTTAATCAATATTTTTCTGCAAATGGGAATGCCACGGAAGGTCAGCAAGGATTACTCGGTGAAAGCCCTGCAATTCAACATATACGCTCTTTAATAACAAAAGTAGCTTCAACAGAAGCTACCGTACTTATAACAGGAGAAAATGGTACAGGTAAAGAATTGGTTGCCAGTGAAATTCATCGTCAAAGTCATCTTGCAGGTAAACCATATATCACTGTTAATTGCGCTGCTATTGCAGAAAATTTAATAGAAAGTGAATTTTTTGGTCATGAAAAAGGAGCTTTTACCAATGCTATTCAGCGGCGTATGGGGCGTTTCGAATTAGCGAATAATGGTACGATCTTATTAGATGAAATTGCAGAAATCTCTCCACATCTTCAAGCAAAACTGCTTCGTGTGTTGCAAGAAAAAGAATTTGAACGCGTCGGTGGTACAAAAACACTTAAAGTAAATGTACGTGTCATTGCATCTACTAACCGCGACTTAAGACAATCCGTATTAAAAGGAGATTTTCGTGAAGATTTGTACTATCGCCTGAATGTTTTTCCCATTGAAATACCTCCTTTGAGAGAACGAGGCAACGACATTTTACTTCTTTCAGATTTTTTCTTAAAACGTTATGTACGAAAACATGGCATTCAACTTCAAGGATTTTCTGATGAAGCAAAAACTGCGCTTATGACTCATCGTTGGCCAGGCAATGTTCGTGAGTTGCAAAATACAATTGAAAGAGCAGTTATATTGTCAAATGGTCAAAAATTAATTTTACCGAATGCTCTAAATCTAACTTCTAGCACAGCACCTAACATTATAAAGCCTACAACTTTGAACGATGAACCTTTGGTAAATCTTGAGACGATAGAAAAACATCACATTTTGCGCGTTTTAAAAGCTATGCAAGGGAACCGAACTAAAGCAGCCTCCTTATTAAATATAAGTACAAGGACTTTAAGTAACAAATTAAAACAATACGCAATTTGCGAATAGTTATGAATTAAAGAATTTTATATTCGTTTGGCATACATATTGCTGAAACAAAAAGTGATATGAAAATGCTAAATAAATTATTAATCGGAGGAGTACTTTCATGTGCTTCCATTGTCAATGCAGAATTCTTCAATTTTCCCGAAGAGTCAACATTATCTAAAGTCCAACAAAGAACACTTAAAGCGCTTTTTATCACAACAGCCACTGGAGGGATAAAAACTTTAATTACGTCTTTTGATGCAGAAATTTTAACCCATATTACAAAAAATTATCTGCAAAACTCTGATTCACAGAGCTTGGTCGATGTTATTTTACATTACCTATTAAATACCGATCGAAAAACAAAAGATTTAGAGGAAATTTTAGGCAACCAATCTTCAATTGATGTCAGTTTAATAAACGCCGATAATGTATATGAGGATGCAATCAAAAAAGAAAATGATGATGGTCTTTTTAATGGTATTATACGCGAAACTTTGAATATATTTAAAACTTATATACTCTTAGATACCGTAAGTGATAAAGAACAATTAAATGAAGCATTTAATGTTCTATGGGACACCATTTCAGCCAATAAAGCTATTTTAAAACTCGATGAGGACTCTATACAATCATTGACTAAACGTTATCCAGACTTGAAAATTGCGAGTTTAATAGAAAAGTTAAATAATTCTAACGGTAAAACCATATGTGAAAAAATTGCCAATTTACTAGCTTCTACAATAGAAGAAAAAATTGAAGAAACCATCGAATCACATTGCTGCGGATGGTTCCAGACCACCTTTGGGATTGTACAAAATGCTGTAAAAACGATCATTCCATATATCCCAGAAGTGCTTAAATTAACAATAACTATCATTACCCTTGTAAAATAAAAACAAAAAACATAAAAAAATACTTGATTTTTAAAAAATAAACTTCACTATTAAATGTGTAGTTTGCGTCCTGTTCGTC
>CAKUXH010000117.1 GCA_934700265.1 uncultured Opitutales bacterium | reverse complement strand
AGATGGAACATCAGCGAAAAAAATCGAAATAATATCAAATTGCCTGAAAATAGTTGGTGGTACTGATTTTAATAACGATGATGATAATGATGATGAAGAAGATGATGAAGATAATGCATCTGAATATAATTCAGATGGTGAGGTTGTAGATATTTCCACTGGTCAAAAAATGGTTTTAGATCCTAAAGTGGCAGGATTGGCGCCCTCTCTTGCTACTTTTAAAGCAGTTTATACTCTTTGTAAATATATGAATAAAGAAGAACGGGAAAAACAATTCGATTATGAAAATTATACGCATGATTGGTGGAAAAATTCAATGATTAATGAAACTACGCCTTTTGGCTCTTCTCCTTGTATGTCACCTTTCATTCATATCAAAAGTTTAGGAAGAACATTTATTGATTATATAGATAATACTCAATACGCTAACGGTCGTAATGATTTTTATTTGGGGTTTTCCTATGATTTTTGTAAACAATCTAATTCGTGTAAATATTATCCCGCAATGTATGTTGATGATTATGGTATTGTAAATTTTAAGATTATTACGAATTCTAAAGTTAATGGTGGGAGTATGTTAACTGGGGGAACTATTCCTCGTTCTTTAATTCAGTCACAATTAAATGTTAGTGATTCATTAAGTGGATTTAAAATTACTAAATATCCTATCAATAGTTATTATGTGGAAAATATTGATTATGACTGGATTAATAATTGTATAAAAAATATGGATACATCTATTCCGGGTATTATTGTTCAATGTCCCTATTTGCTTAACTGTGGTACGTTAGAAAATGCTGAAAAATTAACAACATTAATTAATTCAGGTATATATACATCGGAAGATATAAAAAAATGTTTAGTTGATTCATGGAAAGGTGACGTAAAAAAAACGCATAAAGCAATTGAGGATGATGGTGAAACATCACAAAAAAACATTGATTCATCTAAAGGTGATAAATATAAAACAAAAGGTACAAAAAAAGATAAAGATGGAAAAAAACAAACAGACCAACAAGGTATTACATGGAAATCATTTACAGATGGTATGTCCTCTTCTACTGGGCAATCGGGAACATATACGGGTGTATCGGATTTGATTGGAGATGAAGTTAGAACGGATTTTCCTTTAGAATTTCCTGAAGCACCTAAATCATCAGAAGTTGAGCAACCTAATCCCGGAACTGAAACAAATCCCGGTAGCAATCCAAACCCTAATCCTGGAACTGAAACGAATCCCGATACAAATCCGGGTACTGAACCGGGAAAAAATCCTGATGTAAGTGCTGCACCTGATTCAAGTCCTGCACCGGGTACGAATCCGGGTTCTGAAGAAAATCCTGATACTGGAACAAATCCGGGTGCTGGCTCAAATCCTGATACTGGAACAAATCCGGGTACTGGTTCAAATTCTGATACCGGAACAAATCCGGGTACTGATTCGGATGAAGATAAAAAGGATGAAAAACTAGAAGATATTAAACCAGATGATGTTGAAACACCTACTTTATTGAAAAAATTTCCTTTTTGTATACCGTGGGATGTTGTGGATTTGGTTTCTTCTGTTTCTGCAGAAAAAAAAGCACCAAAATGGGAACTTCCTTTTAAGATGGGAAATAAAACATTTGGCTATAATGTCGATGAAAAAGTTGTTATTGATATGTCAAAATATGAAACACTGGCGGTTATTTGTAGGTGGTTTTTTAGACTAATGTTCATTTTAGGACTAGTCATGGTAACTCGTTATTTAATTAAGGGATAAGGGGGCGATGGTATGTGGACTACAATTTTTAATACTTTAAAAAACTTTTTGATAAATTCAATTAATGTTTTTCTTGCTGTTTTGCCGGATTGTCCTTTCGAAAAATATATATCTGCTACGGTAAATAACGAAACTTTGCAATACATTAATTGGTTTATTCCTATACAGGATTTTATTGTAATTGGTGAAACGTGGCTTGTGGCTATTGGCATTTTCTATTTGTATCAAATTGTGTTGCGTTGGCTTAAGGTTATAGGCAGTTAGGAGGGATTAGGAATGATCCATTTATATTCAGGTACTCCCGGTTCGGGAAAATCATTTCATGCTACAGAAAAAATATTTTATAGATTACGAAGAAAAGGAAATGTTATTTGTAATTATCCGATTTCGTTGGATAGTTGTAGCTATGGTTTTTTTGGTTTTTGGATTAAACAGATATTTAAAAAATTTAGTCCACGCAAGAAAAAAATAGGTAAATTTGACTATGTTCCTAACAATGAACTAACCGTCCAATATTTGAAAGAATATGCAAAAAAGAATCATAAGGGACATAGGGAACATGAAACACTTGTTGTTATTGATGAGTGCGGTATTAAATTTAATACTCGGACATTTGCTCAGGCTGACCGTATGGACTGGATTGAATTTTTCTCACTTCATCGACACTATGGTTATGATTTTATTTTAATATCGCAGTCAGATAGGATGGTTG
>CAKUXH010000116.1 GCA_934700265.1 uncultured Opitutales bacterium | reverse complement strand
CTTGTTTTATTTTTGAATTCAAATCGCTTCTCCCTGCAAACAATGATAAAAAATCTTCATAGCAATCAATGGCTTTTTTCGTCATACCTTGATCATTTTGTGGGCTATAAACAAAAGACAAAAATATTTCAGCTTGTAACAAATAGGAATCCGGCAAATAATTACTTGAAGGATAATCATTTATTAAACGATCCAAAGATTCAATAGCTTTAGTTTTATCTCCATATTTATATTCTAATTTTGCAATATAAAACAGAGATTTCGAAGCATTTTCAGAATAAGGAGCCATTGTAATAATATGATTAAAACATTCTATAATTGGCTCTGGATCTTTAAAAACAGATAATATTTTCCAATTTGATTTTGTTTTAAAACGTTTCATCAACATACAAGCAATCTCAAATTCCTGAAGAATTACTTGATCATACTCTCCATAATTAACATAATTTTTTGTAACAAACTTTAATTTTTCAAATGCTTCCTCAAGCCTATTTTGCTTCAACAATAATTTTCCATGTTCATGAAAAACTTTCGCTGCAATATCCGTTTCTAAATAATATTTTTCAACATATCCATAGCTCTTTGAAGCTTCAGCAAAATTACCATCCTCTTCTAAAAGTTTAGCCTTTACGTAACAACAAGTAGCTTTTTCCTCTCGTAAATCTGACTTCATAACAAGCTGACTCGTTGGAATATCATCATGAATGGAATTAAAACATCCCGACAATAGCAAAAAACTTAAATAGTATTTCTGAAAACTTTTCATATCCCTAAAACTTGATTAAAATCGCTCCCCAAGTCAATCCTCCACCAAAAGCAACTAGCATTACATAATCGCCTTTTTTTATAGTTCCTGATTCTTTCGCTTGTGCAAAGGCCATTGGTATTGAAGCAGCTGATGTATTACCAGTTTTATCTAAATTAATAAAAACACGATCCATAGGCATATCCAACAATTGGCTCAAAGACTGGATAATGCGTAAATTAGCTTGGTGAGGAATTAAGCAGTTAATATCATCCTTTGTCAAATGATTACGCTCTAACAATGTATTAACAGACTTAGCCATTAAACGAACTGCCATTTTAAATACTTCCTTGCCATTCATGGAAATGGAATGCATGTGTGCCTCTAGCGTTTCCTGGCTTGTTGGCCTCAAAGATCCTCCTGCAGGTAAACAAAGAACCTCTGGGTTTGAGCCATCAGCCCCAAAAAAACCATCTAAAATACCACCTTCATTTGTTTCGGATTTTTCCAAGACAAAAGCACCTGAGCCATCACCAAACAACACACAAGTACTTCGATCTTTCCAATTAACAATGGAAGAAAGTTTTTCACTTCCTACCACCAAAGCTCGACGATAGGATTTTTGCTGTAATAAACTCCGAGCAACCTCTAAAACATATAAAAACCCAGAACATGCAGCATTCAAATCAAACGCCATGACGTTATTTAAACCTAGCTTAGCCTGCAATATAGCAGCTGTAGAAGGGAACAACATATCTGGAGTAACCGTAGCGACAATCAATAAATCAATATCAGTTGGTTGAAGTTGCGCATCTTCTAGTGCTCGTTTAGCTGCATGAAAAGCAATATCGGAGCAAGCTTCATCCTTAGCAGCAATATGACGTTCTGAGATACCTGTACGCGTACGAATCCACTCATCTGAAGTCTCTACCATTTTAGATAAATCATCGTTGGTAAGCACATGCTTAGGCAGGTAATACCCAACCCCCTTAATCAATATTGAAAAATTACTCATTACAAATACTCTCCTTGATAGATGCCATTAATTCGTTAGCAAGTGTAATATCTGTTTGCATCGTTTTTGCATTATACCTTTCCAGGCAATTCAAACACATGTTCAGTCCTCCAGCAATAGCTTCAGCTTTACTTGAACCATGAGACTTAAATACCCAGCCATTTAATCCCAACAAAGGAGCTCCACTAAACTTATCAGGAGAAAACTGTTTTTTCATAGCTCTAAACACTCCGTAAGAAAGTAGAACTCCCAATTTTCTAATAGGATTACGAAAAAATTCAGTCTTAAGAAAATCTTTTAAATTTAAAAACAAAGATTCGCATGTCTTTAACAAAATATTACCTACAAAACCATCACAAACAACAACATCAACCTTGCCAGCAAACAAATCAAAACCCTCTACCAATCCATAATAATTAATGCTTTTACCATTTAATTGTTTAAAAACTTCATGAGCACTTTGAACAACCTCATTTCCTTTGCCTTCTTCCGTTCCAATGGTTAACAACCCAACTTTAGGAGTTTTTAAATGTAAAACAGAAGCTGCAAAATGTGAACCTAAAATAGCATTATGAACTAGATATTCAACATTAGCAATGGGATTTGCTCCAACATCTATTAATACAAACCGACTTGTTCGTGTAGGAATAACACTGGCTAATGCAGGACGACTTACCCCAGATACCGTCCTTAATTTCAATGTACTACTCCCCAT
>CAKUXH010000115.1 GCA_934700265.1 uncultured Opitutales bacterium | reverse complement strand
TATGGCAGTTGCAAATGTTAATATTATTGCTTGCAAAGCGAACGAAATAAATTCATTAAATGAGTTTGTATTGCCAATTAATATGGATTGGAGAACTTTACCTCATAAATATATTGTTGTTATTACACATGCATATGGACAGGGAATAATAAAAAAGTTTTTTGACACAGAAAGAACTATGAGTTTTTATGAATACGTAGGGAAAGTATATGAAGAAAATTTAAACAAAATTTTACCAACATCAATGGAATTTTTTCCTATTGACATTGGGGCTTCGTTATTCCGACTTTTGAATGATAGCGGGTTGACAGAAAACGATTGTAAAGAAGTTAATGATACTGTTAATAGGATGGCTGAAAATATACGAAAATCAATACAAAAAAGAGAGGGGAATGAATTAAAGAATATTATTGACGATTTAGCTGCGTACTCAGATGTGGCGGCAAATAGGAAGATAGTTTTTCAAGATAAAAAGATTGCAAGTTTAAAGAAAGAAATAGAAGATTTAAAAATATCTAGCGAGAAGAAAAAAAAGTTATTAATAAAGAGCAAAGAAAAAATTAAAGAGTTGAAAGAATTTCACAATGATTATTTAAAATTGAAAAATATGATGGTAAGGTTAGATGTTTCAGAAGAGTATAAAAAAATAAGTGATATTGTATCAAAAATGACAAATAAAGGGAAAATTAGTGATTCGGATAAAAAAATACTAGATGAGATATCAAATATTCTAAAAGAATTCACCAAAAAAAGTTTAAAGATATATTATTCTACTTATGATGATAGCGAATGTACGGTTATATATGACCAAATTAAAGAAGAGGTGGATTTTGAAGATAAAATTTTAAAATATTATAAGCGCGGTGTGTTTTTTCCTAAAAAAATAAAAGAGCAGGAAATACTTGTTACGATTGAGGAGATCTTCGATATGTTTAATGAAAGACTGAAAGAGATTCTTAATGAAAAATTGTAAAGCAAAATAGAACTAAAGCAGAAAGAAGAAAAAAAATATCAATTATACTGCAAGTTAATAGAGTTATGTACACAAGGAATAAATAGAAATAGAACAAAAGAAGAAAGAAAGTGGGAAGAAAAAGTAGAAAGAGAGAAGATAAGACAACAAACGCAGGAAAGAAGGGAGTTAGATAAAAAGCAAATAGATAAGTGTTTAGAAATTGGAAGGGAAGAGTTTCAGAAGTATTATAGAGATGTGGTTACAAAAGTTGAAACAAGTGAATGTTCTAAATATGAAAAAGTTTATTATTTGATTTATTTGGGATTGTTAGAGAAAGATTATAAAAATATTGTTGGATTGGAGATATGTTAGATGTTAGAAAATACTAAAAATGAAGTGGAAAATTTATTTGAGGAAATGATTGTATCAAAAATTAAAACGGATATAAATGACCTGAAAAATAAAATAAGTGAATTGGAGAACGGTAAAGAAAATATCAGTAAAGAACTGGAAAATCTTGCCAAAAATTCAACAATAGTAAGTGCTGAAAAATCATTGCAGGGAACGCTTACAGAATCGGATGAAAAGATAGATTCTATAAAAAAAACAGTTGGAGAAAATGAAACAAATATTGAGGTAATCTCTTCGTTTTTAGATAAACAGTTTCGATTTTCAGATGGTCAACGTATACTGTTGGGTGATTATTTGAAAAAGATGTTTTTACAAACTAATAATGAATTAAATCAAAATATAGAAGAGATAGGAGAACGAGTTGATGCGAAGAATCAAGCAATTGACCAGATAAGAATAGTAGAAAATAATTTGGCAGATGATTTGAAAGTGATTCAGAAAAAAGCAAATTCTGATGTTGAAGAAATTAAAAAAAGTTTACAGAAACAAAGCACAGTAATACAAGAGCTTAAAAATAGAATGATGAAAATATTGATTTCTCTTCGTGGAATTCAAAAAAATATAAATCAAAATACAAATATAATAAATAATAAATTGGATGAAAAGAATAAAGAAATTGAGGAAATAAAAGAAAAAGAAGTAGGTATTTTGGATAATCTTCAGGAAATTCAGGAAAAAACTTTTGGAGAGATGAAAGTTTTAAAAAATAAATTGGATGAAAAAAATGGAGTAATTGAGGAAATACGACGGAAAGAAACTAATATATTGGGTGATTTTCAGAAAATTCAAAAAAAATCGTCTGAAGAGGCAAAACTTATAAATAATAAGTTGGATGAAAAAAATGGAGTAATTGAGGAAATACGAGAAAAAGAAACTAAATTATTTGAAGAACTAAAGAATATTCAAAATAATTCTCAAGAGAATATGAAAAATATTAGTGGTAAAGTAGATGAAAAAATAGAAGAAATTAATCAAAAAATAGAAGAAAATGAAAAAACTATAACATCAATTCTTAAAAATGAGCAAGATATATCAACTGAAATTTATACAATTTGTAATGAGGATATGCAGAAATTTCAAAAAAAATTGAATATATTGTATATATCTAATGGCGTGATGATTATAGGGATAATATATTTAATAATTACAAGTTTGCTCTAAAAAATCCCCAGCCTATGCTCCGCATAGGCTGGGCCTCATTTTCTGAACTTCCTCCAACAAC
>CAKUXH010000114.1 GCA_934700265.1 uncultured Opitutales bacterium | reverse complement strand
TTCTACAGGAGCAGCGTGCGACACAAAAACAACTGAAATTTCTCATGTATTGCAATCTATGGATATTCCATCATCGTATGCTAAAGGTACAATAAGAATATCTATAGGTAAAGATAACACTATTGATGAAATTGACAGCATTGCGGATTCGCTCATAAAAATTTTGAAATAAAGAAGGTGTACGTATGGCAAGAAGAAAGTCTTCAAAATGTCCAGAACCAATAAATACAATGTTAGATATAGCTGGAGCTGTAACACTAGGCTTATATGCAAAACATAAAATAAAAAAAGATTTTGAAAAAGGTGAAGGTGAAGCCTCTGCCAAAGCAGGTAGTATGGTTTTCGGATATGGTGCTATGCGTGGAGGCAGTCGTGGTATAATGAGCCTAGGAGGTCTTATTGGGCTTAATAGCGGATTAAAAGATATTGAACGACAGCAACAGCAGAGTGAAATATACGAACCGCCTTTTATAGATGAAATATCTGATACGGTTAAAAAAACACCGAAGAAAGTACGCAGTAATATGTGGAGAGAACAATGTGAAGATGGTTCTGCTTATGGTTTAAATCCGCACAATTTTTCTTCTGCTGATGATTATGCGGATGCGTTAAAGGCCGCAAAAAAAGCATCTATAACTGATAATGTAGAAGATAACACACAATCTTCTGAAAATGTTGCTAATTTAAAACAAGATGAAAAAAGACACATTTGGAGAAAGTTCTGTGAGGATGGTTCTAAATATGGAATTAATCCTGAAGATTTTAATAATGCAGATGATTACGAGGAAGCCTTAAACAAGGCAAAAGAAAACAATTATGAAGAAACGTGAATATTATTTACTCAATGATGTAGGTCAAATTTATGTTAGGAACAAAAAGATTGATACATATATAGCTCAATTACGTGATGAAATGAATGTCAATTCAAACGATGAACGATTCATTTCACTTTTAGGGAAATACAATGCGTTAGTTGACGTTCGTGGAAAAAAACACAAACAAATACTTGATACTTTGCTCTCAACAAAGCAGCAAGCTGAAGAGTTAGCCACCTATCCAATATGCGATGAATTAGAGTATTTAAAAGGGTATCTTGAGGGATTAGAACTTGTTTTAACGCAAGACTGAAAAATCTTTGACACTAATTTTGATTTTGTGTTTTTTATCTTCTCCACCGATAAAAATTTATTAAACAAATATGAGTTATCGCTAAGTACTTCTAATATGATAAAGAGATTTGAGGAATCCGGTTCTCTAAGGTATTTTATCTCTTCAGAAGCGGAGTCAATATGCAAAAAAATAAGTGAACTTGACACACGAACAGAATATGCTGTTTGTGTTATTTATTCTAAAGACTCAATGCCCAGCAAAGAAATAATGCAAAAACTTTCTTTTGAGAAAAACGATAACGTATATTTGGTAAGCGATAAAGACACATTTAAGCAGAGTGCAGAAGACATAATAAGGAAGATTTTATCTACATCCATTTTATAGATGAAAATATTTATCTAATCGTAAATTTATAATAATTTGAGGTATTTGTAATGAAATATGCAATAACATTAACAAAAGAAGATACAAAAACAGTTTTGTATGTGAGCGAAACTAAAGAAGATGCAATGAATTTTGGTAATAAAAAAAGCTGTGAATTAACACGAAATGACGGTGTTTTAAGCTGTATTAGTGCAGAATTTGATGCTGATAATCATATTATCGGAAATAAGTACTCTTTAATTCATTCTTGGCTTTAATATTAAACTATCGGAGGTATAAAAAATGGCAGATAAAATTAACATTTCACATTCAGTAAAGGAAACTGAGGATAAAATTACAATCACCTTTGACATTAATAAAAACACTATTGATACAGGTGATTTCTCAGGTGACATTTATGATGTTATTGAGAAAATCAAAGAAATGACAAAGGAAGATTAAAAACTATTTGTACCGGAGGTATTTATGGATTACTCAGAAAAGAAAACTAAAATTAGGATGATAGTAGGCGATATAATATTTTGGATTTTGTCAATTTTCGTTTTAATATTTTCGGTTGGTGGTTTTGCAATAAAAGGAGGTACATTAAGCGGGATTATTTTACTTGTAACTGCCATCCTTATAAACCCACTATTGTATAAGATGGTCTGCAAAAAAATCCATAATGCCAAACGATGGATGTGTGCGGTTATATGTCTTGTTGGTTTTGTTGTTGGAATATTATCATTGCCAACACCTCAGAATGTTTCTGATGATAAAATCGCAGATAATTCGGAAATAACTGACAAAAACATTACTGACAACGCAAAAAACAATTCTGATGACACTAAAGTTAGCACGGATGACAATAAAATCAAAAACGAAGAAGAGAAAAGTGACAGAAAAGACGATAAAAAAAGCGAAGAATTTTTTACGGATAAAGTTGTAAGTGGAACTTTGCCCAAAATTGATAACGGTATCGTTGAGAAGTTGACTGAAGTTGGATATACCATTGAACACGCAACTGAAATACAAAGTATCCTTAATACTTGCGGTATTACAAGTATTGAAATTTATTTTCAAACCGGAGAAGCAGAAAAAGGATTAAATGCAATGTCTTGTTA
>CAKUXH010000113.1 GCA_934700265.1 uncultured Opitutales bacterium | reverse complement strand
TAGGCGAAGCTTAAAAACGTTGTAAAATTTCAATGTTTTTAAACTACACTTTAAAAACTCTGCAAAAAAAGAACATTTTTACAAAAACCCCTAAGCTGTTCCTCAAAACAGCCGATATATAAATGTAGCAAGTTTTATTCTTAGGGGTAAGGGGAATCATGTCTTGTTCGTGTGCCACAAAAACTTTCGTTTCGTATAAAAAGCGGATAAACAAGCCGAAACACTATCAGCTTTCGTTGCTAGAGTTTAATGATGAGGCGGATATCGATATACTTGAGCAGAATATTTACGATTTGGATCCGGAAATATTGGCGTTGTTGTTGCAGGATAGGACAACAGAGAAGAACATCCTCTGGGCATGTGATAGTTATGTGAAGTATGGGGCACAATATCGCGCTGAATGTCAAATACTACCACAAAGCGTATGTGCAGACAGATGGAAATCTTAAATGCAAACAGGTGCTAAGTATCAAATCGATACGCAAAGTACTTACACATTGATATTAGGGATGAAACAATTATCAATACGCATAATTTGCTTTGAAGGCAAGTAGTCCATCTTTTCCTGAAATAGACTGTTTATCAACCATCTGTATAAATTTACAAGGCCTTCGGGAGGAGGTAAATTTCCTAATGATTTTGGCAAATAAACAGTATATAAAATGCTCAACATAGCTCTATCCATTGGTTTTAGATCATTTGAGCGCCAAGCATTAATCTCGCTCAACGATTGCACAGATAGGCCGTGATCACCGTGTATAATAATAATTGGCTTATTATTTTCATCGTATGAATCTAGGATTTGCTTTACGACTTTTAACGTTAAAGCGTTAAGATTTTTAATTTGATTTAAATATTCGCTAGCCTTATTTTTTATATTATTATCAGGTCTAAACATAGACTCTATATTAGAAATTAAATTTGGATTTTGCTCTCCGGAAGCAGTAAAAATAAAAGGTTCATGAGGGCAAATTACGTGAAATAAAAAATAATTACCACGTTCTCCATACGCTTCTTTAACAGAAACCATTTGATGGAATTGATTGAAAATATTATTGTAATGTTTCTTTAGAAAAGATTTAAACAAGAAAAATTCCAATGGTGTTCTTAAAAAAAGATAATAATAAAAGTCTAAACGAGATCTCTTCGTACGAAAATCAAATTCAATGGATTCTAACGTTGGTACGTCGGGAGAATTGATATAACATTGATATCCACCTTTGTTTTTTAAAGTCCTTATAGCTTTATTATTAAAGTAAATACGTCTTTGTAAATCATACTCGTTATATTCATCCGTATTCAAATAATTCATTTCAAAGGATGAACAAAAAGTCGGAATAGTATTACTATAATTGCTTTTCGCATCCATGTCATACCAAAACCCCAAATTGCTTAACTGTTTGTAAAAATCGGTATTATCAAAATCATAAGCTTCGGATAAATAACGACAGGATACATATGAGTCTAAAACAATATGATATATGTTGGGGTATTTATTTCTATCGGCTCGAGTAGAGCACTCACTATTTCTTGATTGATGATTTTTATTTCCATAAATTTTTGAAAAATTACAAATTGTTAGTAAAAAAAGTATTATCGCAAAAAAATTCAATGATTTTTTTAAATTTTGATTAAAATTAACAATTTTTTTAAATTTGAACAATAAGTAAAGACTCGAACATAAGAAAAATATTGCTATCGTCCATCTATGAGCGTACATAATAGGAAAATCATTTCTTAAATTTTGAAAAAAATGAATACGTACCACTTGCATAAACGGTATGAAAAACATAAAACAGCAACTCAAAGTGAACGTAAAAAATAAAAATTCCTCATGTTTTGTTTTCTTAACAAACCATACCAATATACTTTCTGTAAAACAGATAAACAGACTGGCTTCTATCAAGTAAGAAACCGAGAAAAATGTAAAATTGCATCCTGTTGTATAAAAATAGAACAGGTAAGAAAGTGTGAAAAAAATTAAGTACATAAAAAACACACTCCCATGAGATATCTGTAGGTGCCCATTATCTCTTCATTTTTCTTTAAAAAACAATTTTTTAATCGGTGTAAAAATCTTAGCGATGGTACTCCTAAAGAAATATACAACGGTTAAACAACCCGCAATTAAGCTCTGCACAATCAAGCCACCTAAACCTGGATCTATATAACATAACATAACATAAATATTCAAAATGAATCATTTATATTTTTCAAGCTTTTTTTGAACAAATCGCAAATGTTCTGCCGCGATCTCCGGAAGATCCTCGTGTTAATTTGCAAATTCTTTCTACGTCAAAATAACGCTTTAGTACTTCCAAAACTTTTTCTAAACGCTCTGGAGTCTCATAACTTGGGTGGTGCGACTCGAACAACAGGATACCGCCATCTTTTACATACTTATGACATTTTTTAAAATAATCTTCCACAGATTGCTTTGTGTTATGATCATAAGTTGAATGATTGGCGAAAGATAAAACAACATCGTATGTCTTATCTTCATTGTAATCTTCAAAAACACCAGCCCAAAAATTTACGTTATGGATATTCAGAAATTCTGCCGAAGTTTTAGCAATTCGAATTAAATACGGATTGAT
>CAKUXH010000112.1 GCA_934700265.1 uncultured Opitutales bacterium | reverse complement strand
CGTGCGGCGGTATTTTTGCATTTGTTTTTTATTATGCAATGTATGCATACCTTTTTTATAATTTATGGAAGTATAGAAAAGCAGATAAAAAACAGGCAATGTTTTTTGCGATATGGCTTTTGATTATGTTGGCGTTGGATTATGGAAACGTAAGTTATTATTCAAAGGACCAAAATTACTATTTAATGATTCATTTTGTAAATGTTGAAAATTTGAAAAGAAAAGCGAGTGTGGAGCAAAGTGAAAGTTTTAAAGTATGTGAGAGCTTTGAAAAGGTATATAACTGATAAAAACTATCGTTTTCTAATTGAAGCGGGTAGAGGAAAGTATGATAAATTGCCCGATAGGGAATATCTTGAAAAAAAATTTTATGCGATGTTAGGATATTCTCTCGATTTAACAAATCCTCAGACATTCAATGAAAAGTTACAATGGTTGAAATTGTATGATCGGAAGCCTGATTATACCATGATGGTAGATAAATATAAGGTACGAGAATACATAAAAGAGAAATTAGGTGAAGAGTATCTTATACCCCTGCTCGGTGTATGGGATAATGCGGAAGATATCAACTTTGATAAGTTGCCGAATCGGTTCGTTTTAAAATGTAACCATAATTCAGGACTGGGCATGTATATCTGCAAAGATAAAAGCAAGCTGACTGAAAAGCAAATCAAAGTAATTCGGAAGAATCTGACAAAAGGACTGCAACAGGATTATTATTTGACAGGCAGAGAATGGCCGTATAAAGATGTTCCGCGTAAAATTATCGCAGAGAAATATATGGAAGATGAAACGGGGCAGTTACGAGATTATAAGTTTTATTGCTTTAACGGCGAGCCTAAAATAATTATGATCAATAGTGATCGAGAAATAGAAAAAACAAAGGCAGATTATTTTGATATGGATTTCAATTGGATTGACTTAAAATGGGGGTATGAACATGCGCTCGTAAAGCCGTCAAAGCCAATAAATTTCGAAAAAATGAAAGAGCTTGCAGTTGTTTTATCCAAAAATATTCCGGAATTAAGAGTGGACTTTTATGAAGTGAATAATAAAATCTACTTTGGCGAATTAACATTTTTCGATGGGAGTGGATTTGATAAAATTGAACCAGAAGAATGGGATGAAAAGTTAGGCGATTGGATAATTTTACCCCAAAAGAGTGAACTTAAATGAGTATTTTGATAGGTGCGGATATTGTTCCGACGAAAAGTAATGTAGAACAATTTAATAAGGGAGATGCGGAGTTTTTAGTTGGGGATGAACTTTTAAGGATATTAAACGATGCGGATTATAGGATTTTTAATTTGGAGGTCCCCTTAACAGATGTTTGTTCGCCTATTGATAAGTGTGGGCCGAATTTGATAGCCCCAACTTCAACGATTAACGGATATACATCTATTGGCGTTGATTTTGTTACGCTTGCAAACAATCATGTTTTGGACCAAGGCGAACAAGGGTTGCTTTCTACTTGTGATTTGTTAAGAAAAAACAATATTGCCTATTGCGGGGTTGGCGACAACCTAAATTTAGCGAAAGTCCCATACGTTTTTGAGGTTAGCGAAAAAAAAATCGGTATATATGCTTGTGCTGAACATGAGTTCTCTATTGCGACAAGTAACTCTTGCGGTGCAAATCCGTATGATTCGCTTTATTCTTTTGACCATGTAGAAAATATGAAGAGAAATTGCGATTTTGCTATTGTGCTTTATCACGGAGGAAAGGAACATTATAGATATCCATCTCCTAATTTGCAAAAAGTTTGCCGCAAATTTGTTGAAAAGGGTGCCGACTTGGTCGTTTGTCAACATTCTCATTGTATTGGCTGTGAAGAAAAATATTTGAACGGTACAATCGTTTATGGACAAGGTAATTTTATTTTTGACGATAGCGAGAGTGATTTTTGGCAGACAAGTTTGCTAATTAGAATAGACGATAATTTTCAAGTTTCATATATCCCACTTGTGAAAAACGGAAATAATGTACGAATGGCTTCAGCTATAGCGGCAGATAGAATATTAAAAGATTTTTTAGATAGAAGTGAAGAATTAAAAAGGGCTGGAGAAATAGAAAAAAAGTATAGTGAGTTTGCAAAGAAAATGATTGATGATTATTTATTTCGTATTTCCGGAATGGGAAAAAGTTTTGCGTTTCGAGTGCTGAATAAAATAACAAGACGAAAATATGGGCGATGGAAATTAAAAAGGAAATTCGGCAAACAGCAGTTGTTGTCTGTGCAGAATGTTTTAGAATGCGAAGCACATAGAGAATTATTAAACTTTGGGATTATTAATAATGTAAAAAATTTTAACAATTAACAATATTTTGGACAGAAATTTTGAGAGGTGAATTTTGTTAAAAGTATGTATAGTTGGGGTGTATTTTGGAAAATTTCCCAATTATTTTGATTTGTGGCTTAAGTCTTCTGTAAAGAATGACACTATAAATTTTATAATATTTACAGATCAAACAAACTACGAGAATTTTTCAAATGTTTCTTTTGTACATCTAACTCTTGAAGAAATGAAAGTATTGGCGTGCAAAAAACTTGGGCTGGAAGTGTGTTTGGAACGTCCATATAAATGCTGTGATTTTAGACCAGCAT
>CAKUXH010000111.1 GCA_934700265.1 uncultured Opitutales bacterium | reverse complement strand
CTGCTGAATAACGAACTTCACCTGTAATAAGCGTATCAATTCCTTGTCGAATAGTTTCCTCTAAAAGACTTTGTCCCCCACTTCCACTTACAATACCAATTTTATGCGGAATTTCTGGGCCAAAATTCAAAGCATGGCAATTAGGGAATAGCTGCCTTAAACGTTGAAATAATGATAATTTTTCATCTTCATCATAGCATAACACCCCACAAGTTTGTTGCATATATTCGCAATAAGCCCCATCTACGTGCAAATTTAGATTATGCGCTATCGATACATTATGCCCATAAACTTTATGGCTATCTAGTGGTAAATGAACACTATATATTGCTAAATTAGCATCCATTGCAGCTTTATACATCTCATAAATAGGGCCAACCATAGGTTGAATCCCTGACCAATAAAGCCCATGATGTACACACAATAAATCAGCCCCTAATTTAATCGCAGCCTCGATACTACAACGATTTGCATCCACCGCTCCAACAACCCTATGAACCTCTCCATTGTTTGCTAATTGCAATCCATTAAATGCATTAGGGAAATCTTGTAACTGTTTTACAGAAAATGTTTCATTCAAAAAATCTACAATTAAATTTACTTGCATCACTAACTATCTATCAATTTTTGACATAAACGGTTGCTTTTCTTGGCTCACAGGTTCGCTAGACTTTTCTGATAAACTTGTTGAACTATGTGATTCGGAAATTTTTTAAAAAATCCTCAAATGTTTTGATCTCATCTTCAGAAATATAACTTTTCAAATCATATCCTTTTAACAACTTTACTCCACAGTTACAGATTTAGCTAAATTACGCGGCTTATCGACATCACAACCACGCTCCAAAGCAACATAATATGCAAATAATTGTAATGGCAATGCTGTTATGATTGGCAAAATAGCTTCATGGACTTTTGGCAGATAAATAATATCATCGTATGCTTTTTCTGGAATTTCAGCTCCTTCGAAAGCTACAGCCACAACTTTTCCTTTTCGAGCTTTGACTTCCATCATACTGCTAATATTTTTTTGAACCATAGATGGATCTGTAGCTAAAACAATTGTAGGCAAAGATTCATCAACAAGTGCGATAGGCCCATGTTTCAACTCTCCTGCAGGATAAGATTCTGCATGAACATAAGAAATTTCTTTTAACTTTAAAGCACCTTCCTGAGCAATCGGATATAAAATTTGACGTCCCAAAAAAAAGCAATGCTGAAATTGTGCATATTTTTTAGCTATTTTAAGAATATCCTCATCACACTTTTCAAGAACATTTTTCGTTAATTCAGGTAGAGATTTTAAAGCCTCAACAAAATTACAACCTTCTGAAAAACTCATATCACGCATACGTCCCAGATAAAGCGCAATCATGGCTAAAACACAAATTTGCCCAGTAAAAGCCTTTGTAGATGCAACACCAATTTCAGGTCCAGAACGTTGGTAAACTCCCCCATCAGATTCTCGAGCGATGGTAGAACCAACCACATTTGTGATAGCTAATGTTTTAAAACCCTTACGACGAGCCTCATGCAAAGCCCCCAATGTATCTAAGGTTTCACCCGATTGGCTAACAACAAAAACCAATGTATTTTTATCTAAAGGTGCATTGCGATAACGAAACTCTGAAGCACATTCAACCTCAACAGGAATACGAGCATATTTTTCAATCAAATATTCCCCAACTTTACAAGCATAAGATGCAGTTCCGCATCCTAACAACAATATACGGTCAACCTGCCTTAATTCATGTGGCGACATCGTTAAACCACCTAAATGTGCAGAACTTCCATCTTTAGAAAATCTTCCTAAAATTGTATTTTCTAATGCAATATTTTGCTCGAAAATTTCTTTTTGCATGTAATGCTGAAAATTCCCCAAATCCGAAAAACTAACATCCCAATCAATAGTCTCTACCTCTCTGGTTAAACGCCCGTTGTTTAAATCTAACAACTGATACTCATTACCTTTTATATGAACTATTTCATTATCAGAAAGAAATATAACATCTTTGGTTTGTCCAGCAAAAGCACTTACATCGCTGGCTAAATAGAAACTGTCCGTTTGGACACCTAATACTAAAGGAGAACTTTTACGAGCTCCAATGAGCTCATTAGGGCAATCTTTACAAATAACTGCAATCCCATAAGTCCCTTGCACTTCGAGCAAGCTTAAACGAACGCTTTCTTCAAAACGTTCTGAAAAAGTTAACTGATCCAATTTCTGATAGTGATAAGCTATCAGGCTTACCAATACTTCTGTATCAGTATCGCTTTTAAATTCAATACCTTTATCTAGTAAAATATGCTTTATATGATTACTATTCTCAATAACTCCATTGTGAACAATAATAAATTTTCCATCAAAACTTTCATGTGGATGTGCATTCTTTTCTGACACCCCTCCGTGGGTTGCCCAACGCGTATGGCCCACCCCAACATGTCCTTCTAAATGCTCAAAAGATGCTTTTTTAGCTAAATTTTCAACCCGTCCAATAGATTTTATTATTTTAAATGAATGCTCGCCATCCCCAATAGCAATGCCAGCTGAATCGTATCCACGATACTCTAAAGATTTCAAGCCCTTTAATAATACTTGCAATGCGTCCAAATTTCCGATATAACTAATAATACCACACATTAGAAAGTAGTTTGGTCAAAAAATAATTTAGTAGCAAGACAAAAATTATGAGTCGTTTAAAATCACATGTTTGTTGCATTATTATGGGAGGAGGACGCGGAACACGCCTAGCCCCCTTAACACAAGTTAGATG
>CAKUXH010000110.1 GCA_934700265.1 uncultured Opitutales bacterium | reverse complement strand
ACATAACACGACCCAGGAAGTCATAATCCATTTATATTTAGCTGATACCACGGCATCCCCTGTGGCTCTCTTCCGGATAATATAGATTATATAGCTTGCAATTACTGTTGCTATCGTTGCGCCTTGAATTCCCATCAAATAAACCAAAGCGATATTAAGTACCACATTAACCCCGGCTCCCCCAAAAGCGGCGATAGCCATTGATTTCGAATCTTTTTTTGCCGCCAAAATTGGGCCTATATATCCAGATGCAGCATTCAGCATTGAACTGACTAATAGGAACGGCACAAAGACCCAAGCTTGGTAAAAATCTTTTGCAAAAAGGATATGTGCTATAGGTCTTGTCAACCATATCAATCCTGCACACCCCACACACATTAACGCATTTAAATATACAAATGTTTCTCTATAAAACCTTTTTGCTTCTTCAGAACCATATTCTTTAATTGCTGATACCTGCCAAGCTTGTATAAAAATGCCCTGTAGTGTATTTAAAATAGTAGGAATCTTGTAGGCAATTGATAAGAGTCCATTCGCAGCAACTCCGCATATAAAAGTAACAACGTATTTATCTGACGCAGTGTTAACCCACCATCCAATAGTAGTCATCATCAACGGAACTGCATATAGAAGCATTTCTTTTTGAAGTGTTTTATCAATAACAGTTCCAATATACTTCCAGATTTTCACTCTTGCTGCAAGATAAACTGTTGGTATGGCCTGTCCAAGAATACTCGCTGAAAAAAAGCCTGGAAGACCAAGTTTCCAAACCAGAAGGAAAAGTACATTGGAAAGAATAGTTACTATTGTTCCAATGACTCCTGCAACCCCCATATCCTTTATTCTTTCCAGACCTTTTGAAAACTGTATCATCAACTGGTTAAGCACATAAAAGATATAATAAAAAAGAATGAATTGTTCTACACCATATAAATCATTCCAAACATGAAAAGTACGGTTAATATATAACAGTACCGTCATGATAAACATCCCGGCAAATATAAATCTCAGTGCAATTGATATTATTTTTTTATGATCCGCCCCTTTTTCCATTGAAAAACGCATTACACCATCTACAATGTTTACAGTTAAAACAGGGTACAGGAGTAATACGGTTGACATTGCCAAATCATATGTGCCGTATTCCGCAGTAGACAGAACACTTGTGTAAATCGGTACGAGGAAGAAAACTAGCAATTTAGAAGAAAAGTTACTTATAGCCAATATTCCGGTGTTTTTAATTAAGTATTTATATTTACTGTTCATTAATATTCTCCTTATTTTGACTATTCTATTTATAAAATTTCAGACAAATCAGAAGCTATTTTTATTCTGTCTCTTTTTTCTGGAATTTGATTTATGAATTTCATAAGCTTATCAATGTTCTTCGCTGAAACCTGTGCCTTGGGATTCTTGTCTAAATCGCATAAAGGAAACAAAAAATACGTTCGTGGCATATCACTAATAATCATATTTACCCCAAGAACACTCCCTGAATTTACCGTCAAAAATATATGTTGACTAAAGTCCTGTTTAAATTGAACAACCTCCCAAGGGATCTGTGAATTTAAATCTACGTTTAAACCACATTCTATAAATCTCTGAGGATTATCACGCGGATGGACTTTTACTATAAGATTTTCATTTTTTACTTTTTCTGCAATTTTTTTAACCAAATCAAGTTCTCCAATTGGTTCACCACCCTCAAAATCATAAACGCTGGAAAAGTATATATATTTTTGTTTATAACTACTTGAAACATTATTCACAGCGAAAAGTGACAAAAACTGTGTGACAGACGAATCATTAATGCTTTCTATTGGAGGGATTATAAGTGTTCCAAGTTTTCCTTCATAAACCGCTGGTGTAAAACAATAAAAATGTAAAATCTGTTCAAGCAAATTTCGTTTATGCAATAATTTTCTAAGCAACCTAGAAATTTTCATTTTGTCAGAGGATGGAAAACTATTGTTATATGATAATATTCCTTCTTCAAATCTTTCACATATCAAATCCGGATTATTCTTGGACATCATTGAATAGAGAATATATGTAACCTCGTCTATATTGTAAAACAGCATTTTATCATACCTTATATTACAAATATCCTTAAAATTCTTTAATCCAAATGTCATATTCATTACTTCGTTAATTCTTTTTGCAGCGGAATTCTTTTTTTGCACAATGTATTTGGTTTTTTTGAAAAATACATTATTAAATATACCCAAGGCCTTAACCCTTGAAGGTATCTCTTTGTTATCTCCGCATCGATCTGATATTACTACATCAACAATATCATTATCGAATATTGTATTTTTCATACGAATCGCAACAAATATTTGAAAATAAGTATTACATATCATTAGAACTTTCATAGTCTTCCTCATTTTATAATCTATAAATATCTTTCACTTTGAATTGATGAACTTCCTTCTTCCGTTTAAAATCATCCAAATTTTAGGGCTAAACGTCATCAAAATTTTTGCAAGTAGTTCTGCTACAAGTATCGTTAAAACGGCTCCCGTTATAGTGTTTATAAGCGCCGCAGCATATCCCGTTAAAGGAACTGTTACGCTAAATAATTTATTGATAATCAACTGTGGGGTTTCATGAAATGAATAGATGAAAAAATAAATCTCCATCCATCCATAAACTTTAAGGTGTTTAAAATAATCCAGACAGTTCCAAAACAAAAAACAAGCAATAAAATTCTCGATCATTAACACATACTCTGGGATAGTCTCGTAAGAAACAGTAATAATAACCGTAAGAACAATTAAGCTCAAAGGGTACACCAACTTAGGTAATGTATTCAAGTTATCGCTAATCTTCATCAGTTTAGGATCTTCATAATTCCTAGAATAAAATCCTCCCAGTAAATAACATATCAACCCTTCTATGCTA
>CAKUXH010000109.1 GCA_934700265.1 uncultured Opitutales bacterium | reverse complement strand
TACTCAGAGAACCTTTATAAGGCTATCGATTTGCTGCAAGATAAGCTTCAACGCAAGCTCAGACGTCGTTCACGCTTGTTAAGGGTAAAAAGAAAGCAAAATTTAGTTAAACAGAACTAAACGCAAGTTAAGAGAGGAGCAGGTGCTCTGCTCCTCGATATTTGTTAGGCAAAAATTTAGAAATAAAGATTTACAGAGAGGATTTGTTACATAAAATAAGGTTTGTTATGAAAACAAGAATTGGAATAAATGGATTTGGCCGTATTGGTCGTTTAGTTTTCCGTGCAATGGCAGAACGTGGACTTTTAGAAAGTGATTTCGAAGTAGTTGCCATTAACGACTTGGTAGGAGCTGATAATTTGGCTTACCTCTTGAAATATGATTCCACGCAAGGACGTTTTAAAGGTACAGTAGAAGCTAAAGGTGAAGATATTTTAGTTGTCAATGGTAAAGAAATTAAGTGTTTGGCTATAAAAGAAGGTCCAGCCGCCTTGCCATGGAAAGATTTAAATGTTGATATCGTAATTGAGTCGACAGGTTTATTTACAAGTGATGAGAAGGCACAGGGACACTTGACGGCAGGTGCAAAGAAAGTTCTTATTTCTGCACCAGCGAAGGGAGATAAGGTTCGCACAATTGTTATGGGCGTTAATGAAAAAGATTTGCAAAAATCTGATACTATTATTTCTAATGCCTCTTGCACAACTAACTGTTTGGCTCCAATTACGAAAATTATTTTGGAAAATTTTGGAATTGAAGAAGGTTTAATGACAACTGTTCATAGCTATACAGCGACCCAAAAGACAGTAGATGGTCCTTCTAAAAAGGATTGGAAAGGTGGACGTACAGCCGCCACAAATATTATTCCTTCAACGACGGGGGCTGCTAAGGCGGTAGGATTGGTGTTGCCAGCTGTTAAAGGTAAGTTGACAGGGATGTCATTCCGTGTCCCAACGCCAACTGTTTCTGTAGTTGACTTGACTGTAAAGACTACAAAAGCAACGTCTTATGCAGAAATCTGTCAAAAAATGAAAGAAGCTTCTGAAGGTTCTTTAAAGGGTATTTTGGGGTACACAGAAGATGAGGTTGTTTCCAGTGATTTCATTCATGATACGCATTCTTCCATTTTTGATGCAGGATCAGGAATTGAATTAAATGACCATTTCTTTAAGTTAGTCAGCTGGTATGATAATGAATGGGGTTATAGTAATCGCTGTGTTGATGTTTTGCAACGCTTAGCCTCATTGTTATAAATTACGATTTTTAAACTATTAAGCCCTCTGTATGAGGGCTTTTTTGTTAATTTTTCGGAAGTTTTTATTGTTAAGAATTGACAAAGTTCTTGTAAAAAAATGGCGAATGTTGTATAATAAAAATATGGAAAAAACAGCACAATTGTATTTAGGCTATGCGATGTGTTGCGTGGATGAAGTGGATGGTTGGTAAGAAAGTTCGTTTAGGCCCATTAAATTTAGACTGAGTGGAGCTCCATGGTCTACAAGTTTCAGTAATTTTACAGATTGTACACGTATTGTTTCGATGGATTGTAAAGATGGCCATCTGTGGATTACTTGGTTGGGAAGTAATGATTCAAAGTATTATTACTTTCATATCCTTGCTAAAGACCTTATTGAAGAGTAATTTTTAATGTATTTTGGTGGATGTTCGTGTACGATCTGTAAACCTTGCTACTGTATAAAATAATACTTTTTGCTTATACCGAAAGTATTATTTTGCAGATAAAAATTTAAAGATTTTTGAGTTTTTCGATAGATAGCCCTGTGGCTTTCGAAATTTGTTCTAGTGGTAAATCTATTGCTAAAAGATTACGTGCCGTTTTTATTACGCCTAACATTTCTCCTTCAATAAGCCCTTGTTCTAATCCTTCAGCTTTACCTTTAGCATGCCCTTTAGCAAGTCCTTCTGCAAGCCCTTCTGCGAGTCCTTGTTCTCGAGCAATTGTCATTTCACTGTTACGGTCGTTAAGTGTCATGCGACGAGCATCATAGATTTGTTGAACAATTCTATCACCACTGACATACTGAAGTGTTGAAAATGCGCTGGAAATAGCTTGATTTTTTAAAAAGCTTTGATCTAGAAATGCTGGATTTTTTAGAAAAGATAGCCACCCTGTAAGGAGGTCGTGCATGTCGGCATCTTTAGGATTAAATTTAGATAATTCCACGAAAATAATTCGAGCACTATCAGTCATTCGTTCATAAGGATCTTTGTCGTCCTTTTGAAAAGTCATATAGGCATTACTGATAGCATTTTGACGTGAAGTTGTTTTTTCGCCTAAAAGCCAGATGCTAATAACCTTGGCTTTTGTATATTTTTCTCCTTCTTTTACGGCGTGAGGGAACAAGTTTGCCATGTAATGAACAGCTCTTTCAGGCAATTCTCCTGTATTTCTGCATTGAATTTCAATGTCAAGCAAGGTCCCATCATCGCTAGTAGCTTTAATATCTAAGCGACTTGTTTTATCGTCTTCGAGAACTTTTGTGATTTCTGGATTGTTTAGCTCTAACGAACGAATACAGGGCTGTCCTTTTAGCAATGCATTAAGTAACGATATTAATCGCGGCTTACCTTCTTCGGTACCAAATATTCGTTTAAATATACAGTCGTACTTAGGATCCAATAATTCTACCATAGCTTTTATTTTATAAGACGGCATTTTGTTAAGCTTGTCAAGAGCTTGAGTAGTTATTTTTTTGTGGAAAAAGATGTTAAAAGTTGATTGTGTGGGTGAAGTTTATAAAATTTCCTAATTTTTTCTGTTGCATTTTTTGAAAAAAAGTTTTCTCATGTTTTTAGTGCTTGAGTGGCGGAATGGTAGACGCTGAGGACTTAAAATCCTCTGATCGAAAGATCGTGCGGGTTCAAGTCCCGCCTCGAGCACCATTTAAGGAGAGTAAGTA
>CAKUXH010000108.1 GCA_934700265.1 uncultured Opitutales bacterium | reverse complement strand
GGATATAAACTGAAAATGAATAAATTATTAAAGAAAATTGCAAAGCTAACAAGTATTATTTTATGTACAACCAGCACATATGCCATTAAATTTAATGATTTACCTTACGAGAAAAGACAAGAATTGATTACAAAACATTTCTCTTATTCTTTATATGTTCCCGAAATAATAATTACTTTTATTCAAGAAAATTCTATTGAAGATCTAGAAATTTTAAACAAGGACTTTTACTCATCCAACAAGGCATAACCGATCAAACCTTATCTAATATAGATACATTAATGCAATCTACACAATCTGAAGACATAAATTTTTCTCTATTATTATTGACAAAAGACCACCTACGGGAATATACTAACCATTGGCCTAAAGATAAACAAATCTGTTATTGCAAACTACGGAAATTATTCATCAACTTCTCGACTATATTTACGCAACCGTCTACTTTTACCCAAATGTTAAACGACTTACTCCCTACTGATTTGCAAGTTTTCTGGCAATTAGTCTTTCAACAGGTTTTTAATTCCACAGAAACCACAGAAACCACATACAATGAACTTATCGATGCTTTCATTTCAAGTTGTACTCGTTATGAACCTTTCTGCAAACCCCTTTGGTTTGAACTAGGTGAAAAAATTAAAAAGGAAACGGACCGTAGCCTTATTCGTGGGATTGATATTATAAATGCGCTTCAAGGCGATCCAAAAAAGCGCGCTCAATTGATAATAGGAACAAACACTAATACTGTATTTACAGCTCCAGATTCTGAGTGGTCATTTAGTATGAAAAAGGCATTCAACCAGTTAAAATCTAAAAAATAAAATATGAAAAATATATTTTTTACAGCATCTTTTGCTGCTAATTATATAGAACTTAAAAATGGAATCTATATTCCAAAAAAAGAAGATGAAATAATAATATACTCTCTCAATATAATTTCACTCTCTTAAAAGACCCTCTCCGACTTGACCTAAACCAAAAGATTATCACTTAAAAAAATTAGACAAAAATCGATCTTCTGATCCTTAAAAACTAAGTCAAAGATACATGCGAAACGCCCAAACTCAAAATATCTAAAAATTTTTCTTGCTAGAAAAAAGGTTTTGATACACAGTAATTCTTACCAGGGGGGTTAGCTCAGCTGGTTAGAGCATCAGCATGACACGCTGGGGGTCGCTGGTTCGATTCCAGTACCTCCCACCATTTTTATCTCACTGAATATCATCATGAAAAAAGGTTTTATCTGGCTCCTTGGAATTTATTTGTGCATACTTTTTGGGGCAGCCCTTATTGCCGGATTTACCTTTGATTTCGTTCACTATCTTGCTCAGCGTACTTCAATCGAATGGATACAATATCTAGCACGGAAACCGCTAGCTCAGTATGTCGATCGTTTACGTCTTATAGGATTTTTCTTTATTGCCTTACCTTTTATCTGCAAAAAACTCCGTATTTCAAAAAAAAGTCTAGACATTCACTTCAATAGAACCGCTTATTTAATTACATTTTGTCGAGGTTGTTTACTTTGGTGCTGTTTATTTACCATTATTGTTTGTATCACAAAAACGCTGACCCCCATCCAGCATACTCCTGCAATTTTCCCCATTTTTTTTGCAAGTTTCTTGATTGCAATCCTAGAAGAAGTTATTTTTCGTGGCGTATGCTTCGAGGTAATTCGAAAAAAACATTCTATAAACCACAGCATAACCTTACTCAGCTTATTGTTTGCCATCTTACATTTTTCAACTTGCAGTAACAGCAATATAAATACTTATACCTGCTCTTCAATCCAAGCCCTTCAATGTGCTGTTAATTCGATTACAAATATATTTTCTTCCATTCAATGGCCTTATTTTTGCTGTCTATTTCTACTTAATGGTATACTTGTTCGATTTCGTTTAATATATCGCTCTCTTTGGGCAGCAATAGGTTTCCACCAAGGTCTCGTTTTTACTCTTATGCTCATTCGAAAGCACTATCAAATTAATACCTCTACAAGCAATTTTTGGGGTTCAGGACATTTAACAGATGCATGGTTTGTTGTTATCATTTTAGCCGTTATTAATATCCAAATGCGGCGCTATCTTTCATCGAATGAAAAAACCATTTAATCTTTTAATCATTTTATTCCTTTACTTAGTAACGGTCCCAACCAATGTCATTTCGCTCGGAGCTTTTACTGAACCTTTGTTGAAAGATTTTCAAATTTCTCGGCAAACTTTATCCTTATTATACTTGTCATCAACTTTAATTGTTTTTTTACTTTTATTCTTAATAAAAACACGCTGCTCATTAAAGAAAATACTAATCACGATTGGAATATTTTATCAACTCCCAGTCTTCATACCTTCATCCACTACCCTAATCTTCTCCATTATCGTACTTCAATGGCTAGGACAAGGATGGCTTGTTGAACTCTGCCGAATTTTACTCCTACATCCATCCATAAAAATCCCCTATGGGACCGCCGTTGGACTCTTAGAAGCTACAGGAACCATAGCCATCTTTTTATGTCCATTCTTTTTTTTATTTCTACTTAAAACCTTCACTTGGAAAACAATTTTTATATTCTTAGGTATACTTTATATAGGATTAGCGAGTTTAATCCCATCTTACACTTATACCACAGAACATTTGCCTATCTTAAACATATTTGATTGGAAATTTCTAATTTCAAACTTACTCATCTACACACCTGTAATTTTAGCTTCTGGCTTTTTCTTTCACCTCGAAGCCTGCTGCCGAGTTTTCCATCTCTCTATCGATATACTTAACAATTGTGCCTGGCAACAAGGTATTGGGATTGTTATTTTTCAAATTCTTTTTGGACGACTATGGAAATGTAATGGATTGACTGCCTACATCTTTCTAGCTTTATTACTCACCTCACAAATTTTTTGGTTTTTCAATTTATTTACCTTCAGTCCTACCACATAT
>CAKUXH010000107.1 GCA_934700265.1 uncultured Opitutales bacterium | reverse complement strand
TATTTGTATCTGTCATAGGTTCGCAGTTTCACAGTATGTTTTGTGTATTTTTCTAGCCATACACTTAGCCATTCTTTAAGTTTCATATAAAATTCCTCCTTATTTATTTTAACTTGTAAAGGTTGCCCTTCTATCTTTATAATCAAAGAAAATAATGCTGTCGCATTGAAATTGCTGTGCAATTTTTGCCAAGGCAAATTTTCTTGATTGAAATAAGGTCAGCCCTATGAAAATGCCGCCTAATGGTGTCGCTTTTATCTTGCTTCCCATTATTATAAGGACATCTAAAGTTAAAAAATTAAGGGAGTAAATTCATATTTTAAAAATTTCTTAAAATTATTTTTGAAAAACATAATTAAAAACCACCTATTCTTATGATAAGTGGCTTCTTTTGATTATTTAACAAGTCCATTATAACATATATTTCAAAAATTTGTATCTAAATTTTAAAAATTAGTGACCTATTTTAATTTAAACTCACTTATTTAAGTCAATAATTGCAAAAATAGTAGACCTTTTTTCTTTCCATAAAAACCATTAAAAAAGTCCCTTTTTATTATTCAAAGGGGCTTTTTTCTATGGCAGATGAAAAACAAATAAAAAGTAAAAAACGAGTGCGAGATAAAGGCGAAGTGTTTACTAACGAACGAGAAGTAAATGCAATGCTTGATTTAGTAAAACAAGAAACTGAAAGAATAGATAGTAGATTTTTAGAACCTGCTTGTGGGAATGGGAATTTTTTGATTGAAATTTTAAGACGAAAGTTAGAAGTTGTTAAATCTAGATACAAAAAAAGTCAATGGGAATATGAAAAAAATGGACTTATCGCAGTTATGTCTTGCTATGGCGTTGACATTATGCCAGACAATGTTTTGGAATGTCAAAACCGTTTGCTTGAATATTTTGAAAAAGAATATAAAGCACTTTTCAAAAAAAATATCAAGCAAGAGTATTTGGATATAGTCAAATTTATTTTATCAAAAAACATTTTGTGTGGTGACGCCCTTTCAATGAAAACAAGCACAAATGAACCAATCACCTTTGCTGAATGGTCTTTCGTAAAAGGCAGTTTAGTTCAAAGACGAGATTTCCATTACGAGCAATTACTTACCCAAAATGATAAAAAAGAAACTTTATTTGGAGATTTTATAGAAAAACCAATCAAAACATACCCACTTACACACTATTTAAACTTAAAGGAGAATGACACTAATGATAAATGAAACACATAATCCAGATGTCTTAAATTGTTTGGCGAACTTGAGTTCAGATGAAGTTTTTACAAGCCCAAAAATTGCAAATGAAATGCTTGATATGTTGCCACAAGAGCTTTTTGAAAACCCCAATACAACATTTTTAGACCCTTGCACAAAAAGTGGAGTGTTTTTAAGAGAGATTGCAAAAAGATTACTAGTTGGTCTAGAAAAACAAATCCCAAATTTGCAAGAAAGAATAAATCACATTTTCACAAAACAACTTTACGGGATTGCTATTACCCAACTTACAAGTTTGCTTTCTCGCAGAAGTGTTTATTGTAGCAAGACTGCAAATGGAAAGTATTCTATTGTGACTACTTTCAATGTTGAAAATGGAAATATTAAGTTTGACAAAATTAAGCATACTTTTGAAAATCACAAATGCAAATTTTGTGGTGTTGGTGATAATGTTGAAACATATATAAGAGATGATAGTATGGAAACTTACGCCTACCAATTTATTCACATAGAAAATCCACAGGAGTTATTTAATATGAAATTTGATGTTATTATCGGCAATCCACCTTATCAATTAAATGTTGGAGTCCAGCAAGAAAGTTATGCTATTTCATTATATCAAAAATTTGTTGAGCAAGCTAAAAAGTTACAACCTAGATATTTGTCAATGATTATACCAAGTCGTTGGTTCGCTGGTGGTCGTGGATTAGACGAGTTTAGAGATGAGATGTTGCATGATAGTAGATTAAGAATTTTACATGATTTCATTGATTCTTCCGAATGCTTTACGGGAGTTGAAATAAAAGGCGGTGTATGCTATTTTCTTTGGGATAGGGATAATAAAGGTTTATGCGAAATATATACACATGAAAACAATACTATTATTAAATCAATTAGGCCATTGCTTGAAGATAATTCAAATATTTTTATAAGATACAATCAAGCCATTCCTATTATTAACAAAATAAAATCTTTTAAAGAAGACTCCTTTAGAAAACTAGTAAGTTCACAAACTCCGTTTGGTTTCGTATCTAGTTTTAAAGATTATTCCACTAATTATAACTCTGAATATTACAAAATATATGCAAACAAAAATATTGGCTATTTAACTAAGGATTATTTAATTCCAAAAAATAAGGACTGGATAGATAAATGGAAGGTATTTACACCTGAAGCTATAGGCACGGGAGATGGGAAAACCGATTGGATGAAACCCATTTTAGGAGAACCAAATTCATTATGTACGCAAACATATATGGTTATAGGTCCAGTGAACACAAAAGAAGAAGCTGAAAATATTATTTCATACACTCAAACAAAATTCTTTCATTTTCTATTAACTTTAATCAAAAACACCCAACATACCCCACCATCAACTTACGAATTTATTCCAATACAAGATTTCTCAAAATCCTGGACAGATAAGGAATTATATGATAAATATAAATTAACGCAAGAAGAAATAAATTTTATAGAGTCTATGGTTAGACCCGAAATAGGAGTAAAAAATGATAAATAGAAAAGAATTTTCAAAATATTGGTATAACAAGGGTAAGGAATTAAAAGAAAACAGTGTATATAAATTTTTTACATTATATATCTCCTTTAATGCTTTATATAATGAGTATTCTGATAGATATGAGAGAGATAGGATAAAACATTTCTTAAGAGATAATCAAAATGCTGGAATTAAACTATCAATAAAAAAAGATGGGGAATTTTACAAAAAAATCGTAATGGATATGAG
>CAKUXH010000106.1 GCA_934700265.1 uncultured Opitutales bacterium | reverse complement strand
CCAAAAGCACCTAGTGTTAGTAATATATAATTAAATCCTGTTACTCTTTTCATCAGACACCCTCACAATTCCGATTTAGCTAATTGTATCATTCACACAATTATTTTACAAGACAAAAACAGGGCGGTGTTACCCGCCCTACAATCTATACTTTATAAATAATGACTTATTATATGAAGTTAATGGAAAAACTTCCCCCTTCTTCTATATGGTAACTCGTTAAATTTTGAGAATCAAGAGTTTTACAAAATTATTTGAGATAATGTGCTATTGATGTATCAACTCGGTTATGCCCCAGTGCTTGGGATATAATATATAAATCGTCCCTGTTATAAATATTTCCTTCCCTATCTTTATATGTTTTGGTTTTAATCTCTTTTGTATAAACTACCCCGTCTTTATTCTTCTGTGTTTTTAATTCTTTTCGCATTGGATATTGTTTTAAATACTCTTCCCGAAGAACTGCATCTCTTTGAATATCACAGTATAGATTTTGAGCATATTCCCGTCTAAGGGAATGTACATCTATCTTCCGTGGTACTTTATCAAGCACCTTTTCTTTGCCTTCTATTTGCCGTTTTAAGAAGATTTCCTGTACCTGTTTAACATATTCTCGTCTGACAGGACTCAAGCGGTTTCTACCGCCTTTTGAGCCTTTAAATGATATGTATAAATTGCCATTTTTCTCAATCAAATCACTTGTATGAAGGTTGGTTAAATCCTTCCGTCTACTTCCAGATGCAACTGCAATAATAAATACATCCTTGTACTTTCCTTCTCTGCTGTAATGTCTGTCGTTTTCCGTTGCCTTGCGTGAACGCACAATCGCTCTATTATTCCTTTTGGGCAATGAAATATCTATCTGTTTACTATAAGGCATTGATAATGCAGAACGTTCCATTTTAAGCGTATATACACTTATTCCCTTATCCAACCTGTATTGCAAGTATTCTTTTGCATACTGTTCCGTACTTCTTAAATCTGTTGCTTTAGAAATACCTTTTTCTTCCCTTAACCACCTTGCATACGCTGTTACTTCTTTCAGATAAGTATTATATGTACTGTAACTATATATTTTGTAGCTACTTTCCCCAAATTCAAGAGTTTTTTTGTCCTCATGTTTACTATTACCAAATGCAATCCTCGAAACTAATTCATTGTGAATTAGATGTTGTATTGTCTGTTTCTTAGCCATTGAAAGCACCTCATTTCTTTAATAGCAACCGCAAGGTTGCTACATCAATATGTATGTGCGCCGGAACGGCGCACATAATTAACTGTTCATGCTTTCATCATCCTGTCACTTGTTAAAATCTACCATGTAGGGAACAGGAATTTTTTAGATGCTTACCATTGCATCTTGGCTACGTTCTTCTCCTCTTCGTTTTTATTTTTCTATCATTTACTTATGAAACTCTATACTATATAGCTTAACTATATACGGATATTATATATCCATCTTCTTCAAAATCAAAAAAGCTCGTTTACATACCACATAAGTGGTATGTAACCAGCTTTTTCTGATTTTAATGATATAGATAATTCTTTCTGTGCAACGCACGAAAGAATTATCAGCATTGATTATTCAATCCGAATGGATTGCTTTCTGTTGGTCCGAACCCCTTGGGCGGCATTGAAAAATCCTCTTTCCTTGGTTGCTGACCGCTTGCGTTCTGTTCTTCGATTGACCTTATAGTCTTTGCCAGTTTTTCTCTGCTTATTTGCTCATCCAGTTCTCGCTCTGCCTGTAGTAACTCTTTAACCTTTTGTTTTCTTTCGATATTCCCAGCTATCTGTTTTTGTTCCTCTTCCGTTATTGTGTCAGTTGCATAATGTTGCTTTAATTCCAGTATTTGCTCTTTAGGCATATTATTTAGTATTTCCAGTAAATCCAGTTCTTCTACCAGGTCTGATATATTGGGTTTCTGTAGTTCTTTATGTTGTTTATAAAAGTCTGTTTTTAATACCAGTCTGCTTTTATTATCTACGATAGCTGATAAGTCGATAATGTTCCTATCCTTTGTAGCCGTATTCTTCGCTTGCTTTACATATTCTTCTATTAAGCGTTTCTTTTGACTTGCTGAACAGCTACATGCCACCTGCGGATTGATGAAGTAGACATTGTTTCTCTGATATTTCATAATAACCAAGAAATTATTATCGACCAGTGAGTTGATTGCTCTATCTATAGAACGTATTTCCTGTCTTGGCATGACGGTAATCAAACCTGCTGCTTGCAGGCGTGTCAAAGAACGTTGGACAGAACGGGCTGCCAGCGCAGATTCGTTTGCAATTGTTTTGATAGAAGGGTAACAGTAGTTTTTTCCATAAAGATGACTGCACAACACCTGATAGACAATTTTATCCCCGTTTGACAGGCGTTGTCCCTTGTATTCTTTTAATGCAAAGAAATCATTGGAAGTCATTGTGAAATGAGTTGATTTGTTCATTTAAATTTCCACCTTTCCAGAAAGCAGAAATTAGATAGATTTATACGAGAATCGTAAAAAATGAAAATTTGTTAGAATTTTGATTAGAACAAACGGAATTTTTGCAGTTTTTTCAGAAAGAAAAAGGCTGAAAAACACTCGTAAAGTAGAATGTTTTCAGCCTTGAAATCGAAGTGCATACAAGCGTTTCTCCGAAACGCTTGTCCCACGGCTATCGCCGTATATACGCGGATTGTGATGCGTCAGCCGCCCACAACCCGCTATGCACTTCGGGGTGCTTTCGTGCGGATAACAGGACTTGAACCTGCACGGGGGTTCCCACCAGAACCTAAATCTGGCGCGTCTGCCAATTCCGCCATATCCGCAAGCTAACTTTCGTTAAAATAACATTTTAGCCTGCTTTTGTCAAGCACAAACATCATAATACCCATATAAACTATGAACCATTTATGATAATGTCCTAATATACCACAAAGGAAAATGTCCCAATGTAGTATAATGCTTCCATCAACAG
>CAKUXH010000105.1 GCA_934700265.1 uncultured Opitutales bacterium | reverse complement strand
TTTTTAATTTATTTTCTAATATTATTCATTCTTTTTATAAGGCCCTCTCGCCTTAAACTTTCTTTTGTTTGTACTGCTTTTTCTTGTATATAAAATCGCTGAATCATCATTCATAACCCACATAATTCTATTACGCATTCTAGGGAAATTAGAAGAACCAAATGATAATCTTAAAATAGTTTTAATATCTCTATTAGCTCTTTCCATTGGGCCATTAGAAATCCTATAACCGTTGATTTGATTGAATGAGTTAATGATTTCTACACGCCAATTTTTTAGTAATTTCCAAAAAGGAATATATTCAGTTATTTGTGATGTTTGAAATTTATATATTATTTCATCAAGCCATGCTTCACAAGTATTTAGTTTGGCAGAAGAATTAAAATTTAAATATTCCTCTTTCAATTCATAAGCTAGTTTTAATGTATCATCAAGAGATAACATGTAGTCAATTATTTGACGGAAAGAAAGATGCATATTAGATTTTTTAATTTTAATAATTTTATGACTTAATTTGGATTGATCTTTATGAAGAATTTTCCAATATTTTTTATATAACCAGTAATAATTAGAATTTTCACTCTTTAATTTTTCGTATCGTTTCATAACTCGTATTCTAATTTTTCTAAAACACTCCATAAGGTTTTTAATGACGTGAAATGAATCAGCACATACTTTTGCATTAGGAAAGTATTTCTGAGCTATTAAACGATAATTATCGTATAAATCCATAGAAAAATATTGAACTTTGTTCCTTTCTTCTTTAGGAATTTTATCAAAATATTTTTCTAGAGCGTCTTTTCTACGTGAATCTAAAACATCTAAAATTTTATGTAATTGAGGAGAATAAAGGATAAAGCAAAATTTGTGTTTTGTAAGTTTAGAAGCATATACCTCATCAACACAAATTACTTGAGTTAATGGTCCTCTAGAAATATCGACCTTCCTATCAAAAAGGTCAATTACATAAGTTGGTGATACATCAAATGCTTTAGCAACAAAAGTATAATTTGTATTTATATCTTTTAAAGTTTGAAGGATTTTAATGTCCTTTTGAACTGTAATTCTTTTTTTAGATTCAACAAATGGATTATTTTCCTGAAAAAAGTGATTACAGTTTTTACAAATAAATCGTTTACGTTGCCAAATTAATGTGATGTTATTTTCAGCTGTATTAGCAAATTGTAATGTTCGCTTTATAGAACCTCTTGAAATAACATTGTTAGAACCACAATTTGGACAACAAGTTTTTTCATCTTTTTTTAAATAAATATTTATGATATGATTATTGTTGGTTTCGTTATATGATTCATATGATTTTTCACAATCTATGTTCATATAAGCTAAACCTAATCTTTTTAGGGCTTCAAAGTCCATAATAAAACTCCTTTTGTATAATAATGTTTCTAAGCAATTCTATTATACATAAAGGAGTTCTTTTTTTATTTTAAAAAGAGAAGATAGGGGGACACATTCCCCCTAATCCCCTTTGAAATATCTACACTTATTAATTTAAAGATTAACCTACACTTCATAGTTTATAGTCTATACCCCCTACACCTTAAAATTTAGTATAGCCCTTTTTTATCATTTTAAAACCATTGATATTCAATCATCAAGAAACAAATGATCTTATGGACTGTATAAACAATATAATCTACAATCTATGGTTTTAAATTACAAATCTACAATATTTTTTGACAAAATTTGACAAAAATGATTGTTTTTTATATAATAATAAAGTGAGATTATTTTCAAATCCGGAGGTTAGTTATGAATAAAGTTAGTGTTAGATGCCAAAGACAAGCTTCTGCTAAGTTTTATTACGCATCAAAAAGAATGTTTGCTGAACTAAAAATTTTAAAGGTATTACTATATATTTTAGCTATAGTACCAGTTGTTTTACAATTTATTCCTGCTGTAAATTCTAACGAAGTAATGAGTTTTGCCTATACTGTTATTTCATTTGCCCTAACAATTTTAAATGAGGTATTATCTGCTTTTTTTAACAATCACAAAGAAAGTGCCATCCTAGAGCATCAACTATATGAATCAGAAATTACAGGCTCAACATTTTCCAAAATTGAATATGATCGTGAATCAACAAATAGCTTAAATGAACTTGCAATTAGAAAAGGGCTTCCTAAAATGCATTCACTTGAAGAAAGTGGAAAAAAATATCATATATCAGAGGTGCCTGATGATATATCCGATGACTATTCATATTTATATTTATGTCGTCTATCTGCAGCTAAAACAAATTATTTATTAAGTCGTATATTTGTATTCTATGCTATTTTACTTGGAATTGTAATTTGTATTTTTACAGCTTGTATTTTTTGGAAACAAAATACAGCTGATTATCTAAAATTAATAATTGGATTTTATCCACTAGTAAATCCATTTATAAAGAATTGTGCTTCTTGTAAAAAAACACAAAAGAATTGTGTAAAGATATTGATAACTTCTTTGCAGATGGTGATGCGTCTATTGAACGTCTTGCAAGATTCTATTACTATACTCAAAATATTGAATTTGAAATGATGGTTAATAAACCAGCCATTTATAACATCTTCCCTGCAATGTTTAAACGTGGACTTGCCATTTTAGAGGATGGTGTTACTATACGTTTTATGGAAGCAATTGATGAATTATATGGTAAATCTAAGGGCTTAGTTGGACAAGCTCGAGGTAAAGCATTAATTACACGAGTTGATTATGACCTTGTAAAGCTTGAAGAAAAAGAAAAACGTAAGAAAAAGCTTCAAACTCAAAAAAATGATGAACCTAAAGTAAGTACTGACGTTCAAGAAAACAAAGTTGATATCAAAGTATCAAAACCTCAAACACCAATAAAAAAGACTGTATCAAATCAAACTACTAAAAAAACTACAAAAACCGTTACTTCTGTTTCTAAAGCATCATCTAAAAATTCAGACGAAAAAAAGGATCTACCAAAAACCACAGCCAAGAAAACAACGACTAAAAAAACTACAGCTAAGTCAACTTCTACAAAAAATAT
>CAKUXH010000104.1 GCA_934700265.1 uncultured Opitutales bacterium | reverse complement strand
AGTTGGACTTGAAAAGGCGCGTAATTTGTATGCAGAAAGTCGTTTGGCTTTAGGTGACTTTTTCCTTTATCGTCGCCATTATCCTCAAGGTGCAATTGTTTTTTATAACGAGGCTCGTTTGTTTGCTCCAGATTCAAAATTATCTAATTTAGCGGACCAACGTATGGATTTTGTTAATTCGGGTAAATCGACTCCAAGTAACTGGGCTGATTTTTGTTTTGGTAAGGTGATTTACCAACCGGTAAAATAATTTATGTTGGAAATTATTAAGACAACTGGTGTGTTTTTTTATCCCCTGGGATTACTGTTTATTTTAGGAGGAGTTTTTTTCTTTGAACGCTTAATTTTTTTACACAAAGGTCAGGTAAAACCAGAAGGTTTTTTACAAGGAATAAAAAATCTATTAACCAAGGGGCGTTTAATTGAAGCAGTAACTTTATGCCAGGAGACACCTGGTTCTGTTGCTAATCTTATAAAAGTTAGCCTTGTTGCTTATCAAAATGATGATATGGAGTGTATCCCTGAAATTTTGAGATCGCAAGGATTGTTAGAACTTCCAGTGCTTAGAAAGCGGATAGAATCTTTACGGGTAATGGGGCAATTATCTTCACTGTTAGGATTGATTGGATCCGTATTTTTTTTATTAAAAGGTTTTTGGAATTTAAGTTCTTTGCAGGCTTATACGCAACTAACAAGTTTTTCACCTTACATTGTGTCAGCTTTATCCATAAGTTTTTTAGGGTTAATACAGATGTTTTTATTTTATGGAGCTTATCATTTTTTGATGGGACGTGTTCGTGCATTGGTTTTTGATATGGAATGGGCTGCAAGTGAAATTTTACTGTTTTTTAAACAAAATAAAAAATGAAAGCAGTTAATTCTTTTGAAAGTTTAGAATTAAGAGCTCATTTAGATTGCTCAGAAGCGGATGCTCTGCCATTAGAATGGGTCCCCTTTGTTAACGTTTTAACGTTAGCTTTTGGTCTTTTTTTGTTAAGTTCAAAATGGTTGTGCCCACCAGGCCTTCAATTATTTTTGCCTAAAGTTTCTAATGTAAGTATGGCTTACCACGCTGCTTTACCTTTGAATGATGTTCTGATTCTAGATCATGATATGAGAATTTTTTATAATCGTAAACTATATAATTTTGATCAAGTAGATCAACTATTCAAAGATGTAAGGTTAAAAGAAGGCTTGGTTTTACAAGTGGATAAGTCAATTGCATTAGAATATGTTTTGCTTGTGATGGTGCAGGCAAAGCTTTGTGGTTATAAAACGGTTCAGATTGCAGTTAATACCCTATGAAATTGTTTCGTTGGATTTGTGCAATTTTTCTTCTATTTTTCATTTTTAGATGTTTATATAACTTTCCTTTTGTTAAGGAAAGTTATATTTTTATTTTACCGGAAGTAAATTTAAGCATGAGCATTGTAAAAGATAATTCTGTTCAATTTGGTTTAATGGAGGATATTCGTCCTGATTACATTCAAACAGAGCGTAATTTTTCCAATTATCATTCTGTGGATCTTACTCAATTTGCTTCTTTATTATTAATGTTTGAGGAGGAAATCAAGCATATGGGTAGTAGTATTGTGAATAGTCAGCCATTATTGAATCATAAAAAAACAGAAATAAAAGTTACGAAACCTGTTGTTTGGCCCCGTTATCCTTTAAAGCCTATAAAAATTTCCACAAAAAATTCTTTATTAGGGTCCAGTAAAGATGCTTTTATATATGAAAATGATTAATACGTCATTCAGTTATATTTATAGCTATGTAAGGTTTTATTTTTGTTTATAAACAATCTTGACATATAATTTTATATTTTGTGCAATTTATAATGCAGTTGGGTTCTATGCAAGGCAAGATTGTGAACCCCGTCAGGACCGGAAGGTAGCAGCGGTAGTCAATCTTTTCTGTGCCGTAGAGTGCCTGGCTGCTTTTTTATTTATGGTATGACTAAGTTAAGCAGCAAAGAGCCTTGGCAAAAAGCATTAGATGTGCTTATTCAATTGGAAACAGCCCAAAAGAAGTTAGGGAACTATATTGAAAACTTTGAGAAGGAAAATGATTCATATGCTGTTTGTAGAGCTTATGTACTTAATGTGGTAAAGCATCGAAGGTTTTTAGAATATTTTTTAAAACAAAATGTTAAAAAAATACCAAAGTCGAAGTTAAAATGTTTTTTGCTATTAGTATTAGGGCAGCTTTGGAGAAGGTATTTAGATCATAATTTATCGGAGTCACAAATTGCTCCTTTGATAAATGGTTGGATGGAACGTTCAAAAGATATATTCTGTTTGAGTGAATGTAAATTTATCAATGCAATTTTTAGAAAAATATTTCCTTTTTTTGAGACGTCGAATAATTTACCCTTATCTATAAGGTACAATGCTCCTCAATTTTTGGTTGAGCGTTATAAATGTTTCTATGGGGAGGTTTGTTTGAATGAATATCTTCAGTGGAATGAGCGCCTTTCTGTTGTTTATATTAGAACTAAAATACCCCTAAAAGGATTTAAGAAAACGATATGGAATGATTTTTATGAATTGACAGAAGATGCTTGTTGGTCAGATGTTTTATCTCTATTAAAGCGTGGTGAAGCATATATTCAAGATCCTATGACGCGAATACCGATTGATCAATTAGATATTCAAGCTCATCATAACATTTTGGATTTATGTTCAGCTCCGGGTGGTAAAACCGTTCAAATTGCTCAAAAATTAAAACAAACGGGATGTGTTGTTTCTGTGGATTTGCCTGAACACATGAAACGTTTGAAAATGAATACGAAATTTTATCCGAATGTTTTTTTAATCGGACAAAATGTTCTTTCGTTGCAAAGAGAAGATTTTGAGCATCACCAACTACCTTATACATTTGATCGTGTTTTAATTGATGTACCATGCTCGAACACAGGAGTTATACGCAGAAAACCTGATGTTTTAAAGCGATTGAAGCCAGAAGACTTTGAAATTTTGCCTAAACTTCAATTTGAACTTTTAAATAAAGCTTCTCAGTTTGTAAAACAGGGAGGATATTTAGTTTATAGTACATGCTCTAT
>CAKUXH010000103.1 GCA_934700265.1 uncultured Opitutales bacterium | reverse complement strand
TATAAATCCCAATATCGATTCCAGTAGTCTGGCGCCACACTCACTCCAGGATTATTAATATCAGATTTCAATATTTTCATTAGGTCGTCGATTTCACTTGCCTTATCTGGACATAGCCATTTTAATGGGGTCAAACTGGCAGAACGTTTAAACAAACGCCCCAAACCTTCTCCTTCTGCATCCCCCGTAAATAGAATTCGCTTCTCTGCAAAAGTCACCTGAATAATGAGGCTAAGTTGATTTTCTTTATTCTCCGGAACACTTGCCCCAGCGGGTAAAGGTTTTTTGGAGGCTCTTTCATGAGGAAGCGTTGTTTTTGGTATTACATCGAAGACATTTAAATCGAAAGGCTGCTTTTCGGAAGCTGGCAATGATAATGGCTCATTTTTCAAATAAGTTTTCCCGAAGGAAGATATTTCAGTAATGAAATTTTCGCACTGTTCTTTACCATCTTGAATCCCTGTACGATGCTGCCAATCACCTTCTTGACCAGATAGATAAAATTTACAACCTTGAAACGCATCCGGATGCAATGTCCGAAGGTTTCCCGCCCTATACATTAGATTAAAGTGGTCCGAGTGTGGATGTGTAATAAAAACAAAGCTTACATGGCTATCTTTAATAAATTCATTCAAAAATGTATGTTCATAACTTCCCAAGTCCCTTCCGATTTCGATTCCAGCGTCAATTATCAATAAAATATCCCCTTTTTTTAAAAGAATAAAATTAGCTTGTCCTACATCGAACGCTAAAAGATACAAACTGTCTTTGTCTTTAAATTGTGAGGACAAGTCTTCTTTTATTGCATTTTTTGCTCTAATTTTTTCATTAAGACCAGTATCCGCCATGCTCAATGAAAGACTATCCGTACTTGATGTACTGGTATTGCTATCTGAACTCGAAGATCTCGAGCGTACCTTGCCCTTCCCCTGATCTTCCTCTTCATCACTTTCCACCATTCCTAACAGAGGCAAAAAAGACAACAACAAGCCAAAGTAAAAGGTACTCTTTCTTAACACTCCAAAAAATTTAAACATAAATTTACAACCTCTCTAACGAAACTAATTGATCATCAATACTTGCTATTACCCCGTATACAATCCCTTCAGTTTCTGCAGTACTCCTAATTTCCTGAAGCTTTTTTATAATACAGCCCCTCATTTGATTTTCTGTAAAACCCGGTTGAATCAAAAAAGGACCAATATATTTTTTAAAAAAACGCATAAGGCTCTTGGAATCTATACCCTTTAGCATTAAATCAATGAAAATAGACTGATTTATTAACATTTCCTTTTGATCTGCTGAAGCTACTTGAATGGCATCGTAAAGCCGTTTTAGAACAAATTCTATCAAAGGGACTAAAAATCTCTTCCTTGCCTCATAACCTTTCACGGATATTGGTAGGCATAAAAGAGCGTATACATCATTTATTCCTTCGATACAAGGTTTTGTTTTTAGAATATCTATAACCCGTTCTTGTTTAGAACGCCTTTCCTCCCTGATTATTTGGAGCTCTTCTTTACTTAATGTCGCAAATAAAAACGAATTTCCTAACAAAAAACCCAACAGGCTAAAAACTAAAAATCTTAACTTCATTCCCTCTTCAATTTTTTGAATTTCCTTTCCTATGAAGAATATCTAAAATCAAACAAATTTCGTCAATAAAATTTGTAGATTTTGGGGTAAATTTTGGGTAAGCTTTCGAAAACCCCTTTTTTACGGTTGAACTTTGCTGGGGGTAACATCGATCCTTAAAAAAACGCTGATCTAAAACCTATGATTTATTTTATGGCTAAATTGTACACGAAAATCATAGTCAAAAATGTTGCCGCATTTTTTAACCTAGATAAATATTTTAAGTTAAAAACTTAAATTTATACCATTTAATTCAACCCAACGGACTATATTGACAAGTCGCCAAACGATATCCGTGCGCCACCCGATTAATTGATTTTTATCACTTATATTTTTCCAGTATTCCCTAACAACATCTGATTTTACCCCTGGTAGAGTTTCTAATGTTTTACTATTTAATATTTTTGTGACCAGTTTTTTGTTATGCAATAACCATATGTTTTCTGGGGGAACAAATCCCATTTTATCTTTTCGCCGAACAACATTTTGAGGTAAGATATCCTCAACTGCCTTGCGTAAAATATATTTTTGCCACCCTGAATTAGAAATAAGGTATTCATCTGGTAGCGTATGGGCAAATTGAGCAACGCTATTGCATAAAAATGGAACTCTATTTTCGATAGAAAATGTCATTGCATTTCTATCAGCATAGCGTACCAACGTAGGAATGGATGTTTTTATTGTGTCATCCTCTAAAGCATCATGTAATGATTTTATTGTTCTGTTTGACTTTTTAAGAGTGATGAATCGTTTCTTAAAAAAACCTCTATCGATATAAAAAGGACAAAGATCTTTTCCACCTATTTGCCTTAATATTCGCCTTAAGAGAGGATATTTACCAACAATAATATCTAACAAATGGGCAATTATTGTCTTTTGATTTATATTTTTTAACAAATAAAACAAGCGTTTTAATTGATGCCTTTTTAAAGCATCTATCATGGCATAAGCGTAATATGGATGGTAACCAGTAAATAATTCATCCCCGCCTTGCCCATCAAGGCAAACCTTGAAGCCTTCTTTCGCTTGTGCTTCATATAATTTCCTTTGTGCGTAAATACTGCTACCGGCGTAAGGTTCACCTTGTTTAAGAATAATGTCATCTAGATCTTCTGCAAAATCATCCGGATTGATTTTTACCTTGATAAGATTAATTTTACAAAATTTGGCCACATCTTCTGCGAAATGGGATTCATCTATACCTTTATCATCGGCTTGATAAGTAAACGCTGTAATGTTTTTATGGAATTGTGAAGCAAGCGCCACAAGTGCGGAAGAATCTACTCCACCTGATAAATTAAAACACACAGGTACATCGCTTATAAGATGCATTTGAATGCTATCTTCAAGTTTTTTTCTAAGTTGTTGTTTTGTATTTTCAAAGGATAATCTTTCGTGCTTGTAACTATTATTCTCCCAAGTGAAGTAGGTTTTTATTTCGGTTTTTAATGTATTATTTGTGATTTCTGAAATTAAAACTTGCCCAGGTTCTAAACGGTAAACCCCATCTATCAATG
>CAKUXH010000102.1 GCA_934700265.1 uncultured Opitutales bacterium | reverse complement strand
TCAGTAAATTTGGAATTACTAAATTCAACCTCGTTGTATTTACTATTTCTCAATGGGATTTAGTTTTACAATTGAGCGTGTTTAATTTTCATACAAAAAATTTGAAATACCATCATATTACCAATTTGTAAACGTAATTCTAAGTTTAACCGTTTTAGTGCCAACTCACTGAATCACTTTTCTAAAAGAAGCTCTTAGTTTAAGAAAAACGAGCAAACGGACATAAAAAACCAATAATGGAAGTTGTTAGTTTTGGAGAGACAAAATGTGTCTCCCTCAAACTAACGACTTCCATTATGAAGTCTTTTTTTACGCTTATTTTCCGTTTTACAAGAACTTAACGACCCCTATAAGAAATCCAATCAGTCAGAAATGACTTTTTTAACCAAAGTAATAATCACCTAAGCAAAATCAAAACAGTGCAAACGTGTCAAAACGGGAAAACTAATAGGGAACTGATAGGAGAGAGACATGAAAAAAACAGAACCTCTATAATGAGATCCTGTGTGTTCTTATTTGTAGTTGACTGTTCCTGTTACGGTGTAATCGACTTTGGATAGGTCTATGACAAAGGCAGGACGGACACCAACCCAATCATACGTCACATAGCCGGTGCTGCTGTCCATTGAACGATCGGCGTAAATCAAATACACTGTGCTGCGAGGCGAGCAGGAGTTGCTGTCTCTGAGCCACATGTGGTATAAGGAGTTATTTGTTCCTTTCAAGAAATTATAAACCTTGTTAGCGTTGTTTAGATCCACAAGATTGGATACTTCTTCAACGCTTGGCAAGAATACACGTCTTGAAATCGTGTTATAAGTTGTGTTGTTATAGCCTTTTTCACTATACTTCCAACCGTTCATAGGATACGCTCCTTGTGCATCGTCTGGAATGTTTGCCTTATTATAAATGACCCATTTGGGATTTTCTGTAGTACCTTCATTATAATACCAGTCTGTGCCAGACCATCTCCATTTTGGATTTGACGAAGTATTATTATATGCAACCTGTTTGATATCCGTTGCCTGAATCGCTTTCTGTAGTTTCTCAGGAAGCTGTTTATACCAAGTGTTTTCTAGATAGTTATCAATATAGCTACCTTCATAAGTGTTGGAATACTGACCATCAGGACGCGTCTCATTCGGCGGTTCATATGTTCCAACTTTGTAGTTTCCATCTGAATCCACATTTGGCTGGTACTGTATATTTCTAATATTTGTTCCTGAAATCAATCTATAATTTCCGTCTTCAGTTTGACCCATAACTATATAATCATTTCCCTCAATATTTAGAACTGTACCAGTAGAATAAGGTGCTTTTTTCCATTGAGCGTAAACTGTTAAATTATTAGGATTTACATAACTAGAATCTTTCCAATAATTTCCATTGTTTATACATTTTCCATTAGAATCGTAAACTATATTTCCATTTTCAGGAGCGTCATACCATCCAAGAAACTCGAATCCTTTTCTAGTAGGTTTCAAATAATTTATATCCCAACAATTTCCAGTATCGAAATATAATTTTGTATCCAATACTTTCGAGCTTCCATCACCATTTATTAATCCACCGTTAGGATTAACAGTAAGAGTATATGTGTTTGCTGTCCATATTGGATACAAGTCTATCACTGTATCATTCTTTTTGAATTCATCCAACACTCCACAGTAATCTGCGACATCTTCCATTTTGGCCAACCCAACATTGTCCATTACCTTTTTATTTCCAGCCTCTTTAATCGTCCAAGTATTAGCGACAGCTGTGTATCCTTTTTTTATTAATCTATTAATGTTAGCTAAACCATCTTGAGAATCAAATGTATCTCCATATTTTTTTGTTTCAGAATATACCACATCTTTGTTTGAAACGTTTTGGACAATATCCCCAAAATCATTCCAGCTCTGTGCTCCATCTGCATGGTAATTAAGCGTTAATTTATTTGTATCAAATTTTAAATTTATTTCTTGATAAGGGGAGTCAAATGTTCCTTTTATAATTGTGTCTCCAATATAATGCTTTCCGTCAGTAGCTTTAATGTTGAATATTTCATAAGTTGTTCCTTCCACTTGGCTCTGATAAAAATCAGTCAAATTGCTTATGGTTCGTCCGTTAATTTTAATACCAAAGGTTCCGTATCCATTTAACCAACTGACTGTATTTCCATCCAATAATCCATTTACATTTAGTGTATACAGTTGTTTTTCTTGTATATTAAAGGTAAGCGTGTCTTTATAATCACCGCTATACATTGGATTTTTACTCTTATCAATGAAAATGTTCAATGATTGAGAAACAGTATTACTAATGTCAGGACGACTATTAGACAATGTTATTAAGTTGTCGGAAATAGAGTATGGGATAGTATCATCTCTGTTTGTTAAATTAAAACCGTTTTGAGAACTAGCTGTAATAATAATTTGTGTTGATTTATCTAAGCCAGCTGAAATATCAAAATTGGTTGTATCAGTTGAAAATGAAATTTCAGATGGGATTGTAATCGTATAACCAGACGTATCAGTTGTCTGTTCATTAATAGCTTCAGCTTTTACAACATCTGCATCACCACAGGTAATTGATCCTAAGATTAAGAAGCCACATAATGTTATAAATTTCTTCATGTTTTTCATCTCATCACAAATACCTCCTTACTGCCTACATTGAACCACAATTCGAATCCAACCAATTTCTCGTCATTTCTATGGATAAACACAAACAAAATCCACGTCAAATCTTCTAAAAGACCTTCTCGTAGCCCTCGAATCTATATCCAGATCAAAACATTACTATACAAAATGTGTAAATGAATAGAAAACTAAGGGAAAGGGCGGGGAAAATGTTTGTTTTTAGGTTTTACGCCAGCGTAAACTCATTAATAGACGGGAAAATGTTTGTGTTCAACGGGATTTTGTTTGTTTTCTGTCTTGAATCAAGAATATTGCAGTCATGTTCTGTATAAAAAAAATCCAGAAGTCTCATCATATGATGATTTAAGCTATTATACATATATAGATAACATATGTTTTTTATATGGAGCTAACAAAAAAATTAAAAAATTTTATGGATGCTATTTTTTTATTGATAAGATGTCCTCAAATGAATTGGAAAAAATGGAGCAATTTCTCAATTCAAAAAACCTAAGACCTAGAAGTTTATTATTTTAATCCAAATCTTTATCAGGTTTGGCTTTTTATATTCTTGATTTTCATCTATTTAAGAACTATAGTATCCATGAATTA
>CAKUXH010000101.1 GCA_934700265.1 uncultured Opitutales bacterium | reverse complement strand
TCAAGTGTATCTTCTATTGGTGCTGATTGCTTTAAAGGTTGTGACAGTCTAAGCAGTATTTCTATTCCTTCAAGTGTGTCTTCTATTGGTGATAAATGCTTTGCTGATTGTGGCAGTCTAAGCAGTATTTCTATTCCTTCAAGTGTGTCTTTTATTGGTGATGGATGCTTTGAAGGTTGTTACTGTCTAAGAAATATTGACATTCCTACAAGTGTAGATACACTTGGTAATGATTGCTTTGCTTATTGTTCCAGTCTAACAAGTATTTCTATTCCTACAAGTGTATCTTTTATTAGTAATGAATGTTTTAATGGCTGTACCAGTCTAAGAAGTATTTCTATTCCTACAAGTGTAACTTTTATCGGCAATGGATGCTTTGTTCGTTGTTCTAGTCTAACAAGTATTTCTATTCCTACAAGTGTAGCTCTTATCGGCAAGGGATGCTTTGCTTTTTGTTCCAATCTAAGAAGTATTTCTATTCCTACAAATGTAGCTGCACTTTTTAATGATTGCTTTGCTTATTGTTCCAACCTAACAAGTATTTCTATTTCTACAAGTGTAGCTTTTATTGGTGGTAGATGCTTTGATAATTGTACCAGTCTAAGAAGTATTTCTATTCCTACAAGTGTAACTGTCATTGGTAATGAATGTTTTAATGGCTGTACCAGTTTAACATCCATAACCATACCTAAAAAATTATGGAACAAGAAACATTGGAACAAGAAACGTTGGAACAAGAAACGTTTAAGATTATCCGATGATATTCAAGTTCATTTCCAAGAAGAAAATTAACCTGTGCAAATAGATATAGCACATCAAGAAAATCAAATTGAACTAACTGATTCATTTGAAGATAAATCGGATATCTTTTCTTATGGTGAAGATTTCTAAAAGTACCATTTCTAATTAAAACAGAACAATATCTAACATTTGCTATAATATCTTTTTTTCATCTAATCTCTATTTCATTAGCTCAACCTTATAATTTTCAGTAAAAGAAGCTTGCCAAAGTAAAATGATGTCGCGACAATTACTTTTGTGAATTTACCCAATATTATTACGATGTCACGAATTCCGATGATTTTTTTAATTGGAATTCTTTTTTATTCAAATTTTCCTTTCTCAAAAACATTAGCATTTATCCTCTATGTAATTGCAGGCATTACGGACTGGTTGGATGGCTATATTGCCCGTAAATATCATAAAATATCTGATTTAGGAAAACTTATCGACGCACTTAATGATAAAATCTTCGCAACCAGTGTTTTCATTATTTTAGCTGGGAAAAATTTAATTCCAAGTTGGGGAATTTTTTGTATATTAGTTATTATTTGTAGAGAATTTTTCATTACAGGATTACGAACACTGATTGCTAAATCTGGAATAGTTATGGCTGCAGAAAAATTAGGAAAAATAAAAACTGTCCTGCAAATTGTTGTACTTGGATCATTTTTTTTAATAGAAATGTTAAAAACAGATGCAAAAACTTGGTTCCCAGAAACTTTTATAACTTTTTTAGTTTATGTAAATTACACAAATTTTCTACTAATGACACTTTTAACAGCCTATTCCGGATACAATTACATAAAAAAATATCATAAATACTTATAAAACATTTGATATTTTTTTTAAAATTTTGTAGTATAGAAATATGGATGTTTTTCAAGACTGGTTAACCCAACTCGCAAAAGAGTTGAAATTAAATGAAACGCTAGCATTGGATGAAAAAAATCATTGTTACCTTATGTTTGATGATACAATGCTCGTTGAAATCGAATATAAGCCTGAAGATAACGTTTTTTATTTAAAAGGCAATTTAGGAGATATTTCTGAAAACAAAATAAAATTTATCTATCCTAAATTACTTGAAGCTAATTTAGCCTGGAGAGAAACTAATGGAGCCACTTTAGGTCTTCAGCAATACAGTGAAAAAGTTTTGTTAGTTCAAAGTACACCCTTAGAAACATGCAATTATGCATTATTCAATAAATCATTAGAAATTTTTGTTAATACATTTGAATTTTGGGTAAAAAATCTTCAAGAAATTCAGATAAAGTCTAATAAACCAAATGAAAAAAATCCTGGCTTACGTGTCTGAATAAAAACTTTGGAAAACATCTAAAATTTCATAAACAAATCAACAATTATTCCGATATAATTTAATATGGATACTTCAGCAAAAAAACTTTTTAAAGGTGTTTTTACGGCACTTATTACCCCGTTTTATAACGGTAAAATTGACTACGAATCCTTTGAAAAACTAATTGAATATCAAATTTCCAACGGCGTTCAAGGCTTAGTTTTATTAGGAACTACCGGAGAAAGTGCAACCCTGAACGAACAAGAACACGATGAACTTTTACAAAAAGCTATAAAACAAATAAATGGCCGTGTAGCTGTGCTTATTGGGACAGGTTCTAATTGTACGCATAAGACAATCAAATTATCTCAGCAAGCAGAAAAATTAGGAACTGACGGCCTACTTATTGTTGCCCCTTATTATAATCGGCCAACCCAAGAAGGATTATATCGCCATTACGAAGCTATTGCAAGATCTACACAAAAACCTATTTGTCTATATTCAATTCCATCACGATGCGGTGTTGAAATCAGCGTTGAAACAGTTTGTAAATTAAGACAGAATTACTCAAATATCATCGCGATTAAAGAAGCAGGAGGATCCTGTAATCGCGTTTCTCAGCTTATAAAAGATTGCGACGATGATTTCAATGTTTTAAGTGGAGACGACGCACTTGCACTTCCATTTTTCGCTTTAGGAGCTCGAGGAGTTATCAGTGTCGCCTCAAATCTAATTTGTAAACCCTTAGTCAAAATGTTTCGTTTAGCAAATGATAATGACCTTGAAAGCGCTTCAAACGTAAATCACCAATATTATCCTCTATTTAGAGCACTATCTATCGAAACAAATCCTGTTCCCATTAAACAATTTTTACATTTAGCTGGCGTTATAAAAAGCCCTGAAGTTAGATTACCCTTGTGTCCTTTATCAGACAAGAGCTTGACAGTTGTTAAGAACGTGTTTGAATCATTACATGGGTTTGAATAATCTTGATGTAATTATCTCTGGATGGTCAGGTAAAATGGGGCACGTTTTAAGGATGTTGGCTCCTTCTTATTTTTCTGGTAATATTTTTGATTATAAAACATTAAATAATTTATCCTTAAATCGTCCGATCTGGTTTGATTTTTCAAATGCATCTATTTTTGATTTGATCATTCATCAGGTTAAACAATTACACTGCCCTCTTA
>CAKUXH010000100.1 GCA_934700265.1 uncultured Opitutales bacterium | reverse complement strand
TCTTCTTGATCAATAGAAATCGGATTACCTTGAGGTTTTTCTATAAATTTAATCCCATCTGTTTGTTTTCTTCTTCTAAAATCTATCATAATATCGACTTTCTATATCTGCCATTAGGGAATCACTCTGCGAATCTGAAGCGATATACACTTTGTACTAATCCTTGACAGAAAAAGCACACAAGCATAAAAGAGCCTCCATAACTTATAAAAGGCAAAGGTAACCCCGTTATTGGCATGATCCCAAGTGTCATCCCTATGTTAATCCAAACATGTGTAAGCATCAATAACCCTATACCTACACAGATATAACATCCAAAACGATCCCTGGCCATTGTGGCGATACGAAATGTATTAAAAATTAAAATAAAATATAATACAAGCACAAAATATGTTCCAAATAACCCTGTTTCTTCTGCTAACACTGAAAAAATAAAATCATCTAAAGAAGCAGCTTTCGGTAAATATCCTAGTTGAGCCTGTGTATTCTTCGTCCAACCTTTCCCTAAAATTCCACCCGATCCAATTGCAATAAGAGACTGCTTCAAGTGCCAACCTATATTAACACCTTTAGGGTCTATACTGGTTGGAACAACGAAAGCTAAAATTCGATTACGTTGATAATCTTTCAATGGCAAAAATGATTTTAAAACGCCATCTTCACCTTTTAATTTCAAGTAGTAAGCTCGTGTATCCAACGCTATTAACATTAAAAAAATACAACAAGATATAAATACAAATCCAAAAAATTTTAAAGAAAGCTTCGAAACAAACAATAATCCAAAGATGATAACCGGTAAAACCATGGCTGATCCCAAATCAGGTTGTAAAAAAATAAGAACAAAAGAAATTCCGCTCATAACTGCAATGTTCAACAAGATTTGTAATGATTCTTTAACTGTTGTCATTTGCGCTCGTGTTAAAACACTTGCTATTATCAATAATGTAGCAATTTTACTAAAATCTGAAGGTTGTACTGTAATAAAACCTAAATTCAACCAACGACGACTTCCCCCTAAAGTTTTTCCTAAAGGAGTCCATAAAAGGACTAATAAAATAATAGAAAAAAGATAAAACCAATGTGCATTTTGAAAAAATAATTTATAATGAAATTTCGATGTAAAATAATAAACAAAAAAACCTAAGCTTAACCAAACTACTTGCATTTTCCATTTTAATTGAACCCCAATACTATCTTTTTGTATAGAATACATGAAAGCAATTCCTATACAACTCAATAAAAACAATAAACACGGATTTAACCAAGCAATTGTTGTACCTTTTTGGCTCAATGTTTTGAAACGTTGAGATAAAAAACAAAAACAATTATTAAAATCTTTTAAATTCATATTAAAACTCACTTATTACGAACTGACTGTCTTTTAATAAAGTATGTTTTAATTTTTTTACCAAAGTAATCCTAACTTTTGCTTCTTTATTTTTTTGTTTCAAAAATTTTTTTACAGCTTCAAAAACAGATGAACAAGCATATTCTATTAATTGATAAGTCTTTCCAAAACATTGACTTCTTAAATGATTTATCAATTGATCATAACAAATTGTATCTTCTAGCTTATCTGACACAAAAGCATAATTGCTGTCTTGTTTCAATTCAATCGTAATTTGCACAGGAGTTGTGTGACTTTTCTCTTCTTCATAACAACCGATATGAAATGGAATATCTAAAGTAGCTATTTTTAAAATACAACTATTTTTTTCTTCTATTTTTGCATGTAAAGGCACAGCAAAAATTTCTTCTCCATAACGATACACTGTTTTTACAGAAGATTGCGTTTTTTGAATTCCACGCATAGTAACGCACATATGCTCCCCAACCATTTCAATGTAAACACCTTTTGCACATGTAACCTTTTGAATAGTTTCTCCAATTTGATGTGTCAACCGTTCTTGCAATTGTAAGCGTTTTGAATAAAACTCAATAATACGATATATTTTTGATAAGCCCAATACCTTTTTATGTGGAATATATTCAACTGTGCAATATCCGAAAAACGGTAATAAATGATGTTCACACAAAGAGTAAAAAGGTATGTTATTTAAAATCACAGGTTCATTATTAGGAGCTTCGAACAACGCACCATTAATGATCTCATTTAAATTTTGGCGATAACCTTGTGTAAGTTCAAAAAAAGCTTTTAAAAAACGATGAGGTGTATCTTTTAAGCCTTCTCGTTGTATATCTTCACCACATAATTTAAATATTTTTTTAAAAAACTCTGATGCTTCCTTTTCCATCCCAAATAATACAAATTATAATGCCTTTTTAGGTAAAAAAGTAAATACTTTTTTATTGATATCTGCTTGTAAAGTATTGTAGATAAAGTTCATTGAATCTTAACGTAAGCTAAGATTGTAATTTTTTATTAACTCTTCCAATTTTTTTGAAAGATACAATACATATTTACGCCATATATTTTAATACACTTACAAGTTATAATATCTCTATCAAGGTCTATAATATTACGAATATATATTTTTTGTTTCTACAGAAAGACTAAATTTTATACTCAGCAAACATACTTTTAATGCAAAATACATAAAACAGGTATATAATAATTTTTTTATAACTATCATATATATTCAGCTACTTTTTAAAAATATTTAGGCTCTTTTTTCTCCTTTGATTTGTACAAGCATTTTTATATAAATATTTTTATCTTTATATAAAAAATTAACTATTATTTTTATATATGTGGATATTTTGGCACGAAGTATGTTTAGCAGCTTAAAATCTAGTATAAAAAATATTTTTCTTATGTGAATAAGTTGTGCTATTTTGTAGAAATTATGTGAAATTTTTGTAAAAAATATAACTATTTAACATGTTTTCACTAATTATTTATACATTTTTCACAAGTTATTCACAAATGATAATATAGAAAATATTTCATGTAATATGAAAATTTATAAATTAATTTTTTCAAAACATTGTATTTACATAGAAATAAACTTGCAGAAAATGATTTTTTGATTCTGCATAGATATGCATGGAAACCATAGTAGCGTTATCGACCCCATTGGGAGTTTCTGGATTAGGGATCATTCGATTAAGTGGACCTAATTGTCATACTCTTGCGTGTTCCATTTTTAACAAAAAAGAAATAAAACCACGTTATAGTTATTTAGGAAAATATCGCTTACTAAAGCAGGCAGATTTTATTTTAGATGAACCTTTATTTGTATTTTTTGAGGAAGGAGCATCTTATACAGGTGAGCAAATGTTAGAAATTTCTTGTCATGGCAATCCGCTTATTTTGCAACAAGTTGTTAGGGATTGTCTTGAAAGAGGTTGTCGTC
>CAKUXH010000099.1 GCA_934700265.1 uncultured Opitutales bacterium | reverse complement strand
TGTTGCTCAAAACTTTTAACAGAATTATTCAAATATTCAAGCTGCTTCAAATGCAAGATATGCTGCTGGCATGAAAATGCTTTATCGTCCATAACCCAGTCTTCACATACCCTCAATCTTTCCCTCAATTGCTGGTATTTTTTATGAATAGTATTAACCTGTTGCACAGTACGTACATACTGAAGTAAAGCTTGCTCTTGTTTTTGTTTTCTTAATAATAACAATGACTGCAACTTATAGTTTAATTTCATAATAATATCTCAGCTAATCGTTTAAAACCTTCATCACGATGTGCTTTTTCTCTATAATCTTGCTGTAAAAACTGCTGTAAAGCCTCATGTTTATTAACAGCTAAATCTAAAGACTCATTTGCTCCAACCGAATAGGCACCCACTGTAATTAAGTCCTCGTTCTTACGATATAATGCTAGCAAATTGCGTGCCAAAGATATTTTTTCCTGTTCTTCTTGAGAAGAAACATTGCGAGCAACACGACTTATACTGTCTAAAACATCAATAGCAGGAAAATGATTTGCGGTCGCAAGTTGGCGTGAAAGAACAATGTGCCCATCCAATATACTTCTCACAGAATCAGAAATTGGCTCATTAAATTCGTCCCCTTCAACCAAAACGGTATAAAACCCTGTTATAGATCCCTGTGGTGTACGCCCAGCTCTTTCCAATAATTTCGGTAACATTCCAAAGACTGAAGGCGGATAACCTCGTGTTGTCGGAGGTTCCCCCAAAGATAGACCTATTTCACGTTGAGCCATAGCAAAACGCGTAACCGAATCCATCATGAGAAGAACATTTTTCCCACAATCTCTAAAAAATTCAGCAATATAAGTCGCCAAAAAAGCTGCACGAACACGCAATGGAGCAGCCATATCAGAAGTTGCAACAACAACAATCGACCGCTTTAATCCTTCTTCTCCTAAATCATGTGTAATAAACTCATTTAGTTCACGACCTCGTTCCCCAATCAATGCAAGAACGTTGATATCCGCAGATGAATTTTTAGCCAACATGCCTAAAAGGGTTGATTTACCTACACCACTTCCTGCAAAAATTCCCATACGTTGCCCAAGCCCCATAGGCATAAATGTATCAATAGCTCTTACAGAAGTCTCAAACGTTTGATCAATAACAGGTCGTTTAAAAGCGTCTGGTACTTTTGAATGAAAATGTTCAATCCAATTACATTTTAATGGACCTTTATTATCGAGCGGATTTCCTAACGGACCAATAACTCTTCCTAATAAAATATCACCAATAGGAACCGCTTTTTTATAATTAGAAAGCACCACATGACAGCCATAAGCAATATCTCTTTGTTCTCCCAATGCCATGAGTATAACCCGAGAACCTTGAAATCCAATAACTTCTGCATCTACCAAAGGTTCATTATTTTGAGAAAAAAGAGTTACAATATCCCCCAAAGCACATTGAGGTCCTTCAGACTCAATAACTAATCCTCCCACTTTACAAACACGCCCACAATGGCAATACAAAGAAGTACTTTGCGCCAAAGAATACAAATGAGATAATGTCGTTTGTAATATACTCATACAGAGTGATGTGCCCAACGTTCTTTTAAGGACTTTATTCGACTTTGTAGCCTATTATCAAGAGTACCAGAAGACGTTTCTAAAACAACATCTCCTGATTTCAAAATACTATCCACAGTCCAGATAATTTGTTGTTGATCTTTAAATTTCAGCTTCAAAGATTCTATTATACCATGATCATCTTTAGAAAAATGCAAAATTAATTTCGTATCATCAGAAGTTTTTTCCAATAATGGTAAAATAAGTGCTTCTAAATTTTCTGCTGTGATGTTAATATTAGGAATAATTAAATTCAATAACTTCAACAAGAAACCAGGAATCTGTTGCTGCATATCTTCAAACCATCTACTTAGCGATTTTTCTAATTTCTCAGAAATTATTTTCAATTTTGTATCGTACTCTTCTTGTACTTTTTTTAATTTTTCTTGGTAAGTTTTTTCACAATCTTCTAAAGAATCCTGCACCTTTTTCCCTGAAACTGAAGCATTTCCAAAATATTCAAATCTAACATCTGTAGGCCTCTCACCCAATAAAAAAATTTTATGGTAACACGACTTCATCATCATCTCCTCCTAGAACAATCTGACCACTGGATTCCAATTGCCGAACAATTGCAATAATCTTATCACGAGCCCTATCCACCTCTTTCATTTTAACGGGACCTAAACTTTCTAATTCTTCCTTTAAAGAATCTGCTGCACGTTTTGACATTGATTTTAATATAACTGTAAGCAGTTCATTTGAAGCTCCTTTTAAAGCATATATCAAATCATTTGTATCTACTTCACGCACAATTTTTTGCAAATCGTCCTTAGTAAGCGTCAACAAATCATCAAATGTAAATAAATATTTCTGAACAGATTTCACTAAATCGGTGTTTTTTTTCTCTAAATTTTCAAGCAATCCCTTCTTCTCTTCCTTAGTTAAAGAATTAAGAAGATTTGCAACAGAAGCAGGCCCTCCATCAATAACCGCTTGTTCATTTGACTGCTCTTTTGTATCGTTTTCACACAAATATGTAAACATTTGTAAAATTTCTCGTATACGAGAAACCGGTATAGACTGCATAGTTCCTATACATAATAAGATGTCTTCCTGTTGTTCTTTTTCAAAAAAATTTAGCAAAAGTGTAGCTGTTTTAGGGGGTATACAAGTTAATATAAACGCAATCGTCTGTATCTGCTCTCCCTTAATAGTATCGTAAATCTTCACAGGAGCCAATCGTTCAAAAACCTTAGCCATTTGTAAATAGACAGGATCTTGTAGAGCATTCACCCAAGTATCTTTTGCCTGATCTTCTCCTTGCGCCAATAATAGCAATTTTTTCACCTGATCTTCATTATTCAATGTGTCGTCTAACTCATTGGAAACAAGCAAAATAAATTCGTTCATTAACCGCTTTTTTAAATCGCTAGGCACCACCTTAATATGTGTCATATATCGGCAAAGTTGTTCAATCACTTCTGAGTTTAATTGCTTCAATAGAGGTGCTGAAGCTTCTGGACCTAAAGCCACAAATAAGTAAGCCAATTTTTCAATTTTGCTTAATTTTTCATAATCGATACTTTGTTTAGCTGACATGATCATTTTTCATCCTTAGCAATCCAAGCTTGGAGAGCTGTACCTACATTTTCTGGCTTTTGTTGAATCAACAAGTTAAGCATTTCAGGTGTTGGTATTTTTTCTTCTTCATCCGGTTTATTAGGGCTAAAATTTTCCGAGAATGTCGGCTTTGTCTTTTTTATCATTCTTAGAAAAACACCAAAAAGAATAAGTGAACAAAGTATGGT
>CAKUXH010000098.1 GCA_934700265.1 uncultured Opitutales bacterium | reverse complement strand
TCGTTAAATCGTGATTTAATTTAGCCGATGTAGCGCCTATACGAGTTTCTAACGTTTGTCTGATCGACTATTGCATAATGCATAGTTGTGTCGATTTTAGTATGACCGAGTAATATTTGCACTTGTTCAACAGGCATCCCTTTATCAATCGCCTTAGTCGCTAGAGTCCTTCTAAAACGATGAGGGTGAACTTTGCTTATGCTTGCTTTTGCGCCTAGTTTTCTAAGCATTATTTCTACTCCAGATATTTGAAGTCTGTTAAAAGGTTTAAACATCGAAACGAATAAAGCTTCGTTTTTATCGATTCGTGAATCAATGTAATGCTGTAGGTGGATTTTGGTTTTAGAATCAAAATATACTTTTCGCTGTTTTCCACCTTTTCCGAGAACAATGCACTCCTTGTTTTCAAAATCAACAGATGTGACATTCAGATTAACTAATTCGCCAACTCTCATTCCTGTTGAAGCTAAAAGCTCAATGATCACCTTATCTCTTAAACTAGAACAATTATCCTTTAGATTCTCAATGTTTTCATCATTGAAAGCTTGCTTAATAGTTTTTATAGATTTGATTTTGTGTATTCTTTTCACTGGATTCTTTCTAATATAGTCCTCTTCCTCCAACCATGAGAAAAAAGAGGATATAACTCTTCGAATGTTATCCATAGAGACCTTTGAAACCGTCTCAGATGAAAAACTATCTAAGTAATTCCTTATGTCATCAGTCGTTATTTCTTTTACTGGTGTGGTGACTTTGCTTAAAAAAGCCTTTAAAACATACAAATAGTACTTCATTGATTTAGGGCTGCAACCCTCAACATTTTTTGCTGTTTCGAATAGTTTAAGAAGCTCCTCGTTACCTGGCGTTTCTTTTTGGACGCCTTCAATTTTGGCTACCAAACCCATTAGTTTAGATAGAAGATCGTCGTTTAAAAATTCTTTGGCTCCATCAAAAAGAGCCTGCTTTTCATATTTGTTCATAAAAAACCTCCGATAATTAAATAAAAATACTGCAATCTTATTTTACCATAACGCTTTACATTCCCATGATAAAAGTGATATAATTATCATATATTTATGGAGGTAGAGTATGACCTATCCAGAAGCAATAAAAAAATTAAGAAATAAAATGCTGATGACACAGACAGAATTTGCTGAATTTTTAGGCGTGAAATTTGGGACGGTAAATAGATGGGAAGCTGGTGAATACAAGCCAACCATGAAGACAAAGAGAAAATTAGCGCCATTATTTAAAGAACATAATATTGAGGTGGAGGATTAAAGCATGATCACAGGAACGTTAAAAAGCAAAATCAATGCAATTTGGCAGGATTTTTATAATGAAAACATGGCTCAGACATCTGATATTGTTAATCAGTTAACTACATTGATGTTCATTAAGATGTTAGATGACCAACAAAGCGCTTTAGAGGCTCAAGCTTCTTTAATCGGCGTAAAACCAGAACAATCATCTCTAACTTTTAAGGACGGAAATTACCGCTATTATGAATTGGATGGAGAGGGAAATAAAACTTTGAAATTCGAAATCCCCTATGCCGATTTAAGGTGGAAGAATTTTAAGAACCTCAACTCTAGAGATTTGGCTAAACGAATTAAAGACTACGTCGTTCCTTTTATCAAGGACCCCGACAATAAGGCGGTTGGTCAATTCGGAAAATATGCTAAAAAATACACATTTGGATTTGACGACAAGGAAAGATTACTGACATCAGTAGTTGATAAACTTTCCGATCCCGAGCTTGATTTTAATAATACCGATTTGATGGGCGACGTATATGAATATATGTGCGGGAGCGGTATATCTGGACAATACAGAACACCAAGACACATTATTGATATGGCAGTAGATATGATGGAGCCAAAATTAGGTGAAAAAATCATTGACCCTGCAATGGGCACCGCTGGTTTTATCATTGAGGCAGCAAAATTTATTAAAGAACATCAACACCAAGACTTGTTAAATGTTAGAAATCAACAAGTTTTTAAAAACGAGATGTTTTACGGATGCGACAACGATCCTAATATGGCCAGAATTGGCTATATGAATTCGGTTCTACATGGAATAAAGAACCCTAATTTCTCCATGGATTCTCTTTTAGAAAACGAGAACCCAACCAACTACATAGGGAAGTTTGATTTGGTTTTAGCTAATCCGCCATTTTCTGGCAGTTTGGTTGAATCTGCTACTAATGGCAAGATTTTATCTATTACGAAAACAAAGAAAACTGAACTTTTATTTGTTGCGTTAATGGATATGCTTTTAAAACCAGGCGGAAGATGCATGACAATTGTCCCTGACGGTGTCTTAACCAATGGAAACAGCGCCTTTTTATCTTTAAGAAGAGAATTAATCGACAAGCAAAGACTTATTGGCGTCGTTTCTATGCCGATGGGAATTTTCCAAGCTTCGTCTAAGAAGGGCTCGGCGAGTAAAGGTGCTGGAGTTAAAACATCATTCCTTATTTTTGAGAAAACAAACAACGGCGGGACAGACAACGTTTGGTTCTACAATATGACAAATGACGGCTTCACTTTGGATGTTAAGAGACAACCTGTTGAAGGTTCAGATATTCCTGACATCATCGAAAGATTTCATCATCTTGATCAAGAAATTGATAGAAAAAGAACTGATAAATCTTTTATGGTTCCAGTTGATGAAATCAGATCAAAAGAATATGACTTATCATTCAATAAATACAAACAAATCGAAAAACTAGAAGTTGTATATAGACCAACCAGCGAAATATTCGATGATTTAAGAAACACTTACGAAGAAGCTAAAGAATTGATGGAATCTCTTGAAGAACTTCTCGGAAAAGAGGAGTGATTATGGGAAAAGTAAAATTAGAAAAATATATCTCCGAATTTTCTCAAAAAAACAAAGACAGAAATTCATATCCTGTCTATAGTGTTACTAATAGTAATGGCTTTTGCACTGAATATTTTACAAAGGATGTATCGAGTGAAGATAAAAGGGGATATAAGCTAGTTCCTTTTGGGTACTTTGCTTATAATCCTTCACGAATCAATGTCGGATCCGTTGATTGCCAAATGAAGGAAGAAAACGTAATAGTAAGTCCTTTATATACAGTTTTTAAAGTCGGAAGTGGACTGAATGTTGAATACCTTAGGTATTTTTTTAAAAGTAATTATTGTAAATACCTTATTCAATCTAAAGTTTCTGGATCTGTTAGATTCAATCTTAAGTTTGATACATTAAAATCGTTCGAAATTAATGAAATTAGCAATGACGAACAGCAAAAAGCAGTAGAAATATTTAGTTCAATCGAAGATTTAATAAAGACAGAAGAGAAAGAGTTGTCGTTTCTTAATGAATTGATTAAATCACGATTTAACGAACTATTTGGACCGATTCAATATATGTCTGACAGTAATCATTCAATCGGAGATGTATGTG
>CAKUXH010000097.1 GCA_934700265.1 uncultured Opitutales bacterium | reverse complement strand
CAATAAGATAAAAGGAGCTATGAAAAATGAAAAATGTTAAAATAGCAACCTTTTTAAAAGAACGAAAAATAAAATTAAAACCTGATGAGGCAAATAATAGTAATTTAAAAAGAATAGAAAAAATTGATTTTGCTGGTAATATCACGATGGCCCCGACAAAAACAAAAACGGATATGATTTTAGTAAAAAAAGGTGATTTGGTTATATCTGGCATAAACGTTGAAAAAGGTGCATTAACAATATATCAAGGTGAAGAGGATGTTTTAGCCTCAATCCATTATTCTGCTTATGAATTTGATGAAACTCAAATTTATATATTGTATTTAAAATATTTTTTGAAAAGTCGAGAATTTAGAAAATTATTGATAGAACAATCGGGAAGCGGAATAAAAAATGAGATAAAAGCCAAACACATACTACCACTTGAAATAAAATTACCATCTATGCAAGAACAACATAGGATAGTCGAAAGAATTCAAGCGGTTGAAAATGATATTGTTGAGTTAGATAAAGAAGTAATACAACAATATGAATATTGCAAGAATCTTCGTCAGTCTATATTACAGCAAGCAGTAGAAGGAAAATTGTGTGAGCAAAATCCCGATGATGAGCCTGCATCTGTTCTTTTAGAAAAAATTAAAAAAGAAAAAGATGAACTTATTAAGGAAGGCAAAATAAAAAAGCAAAAGAATTTACCGCCCGTATCTGATGAAGAAAAACGTTTTGATATACCTTATAATTGGGAATGGTGTAAGATTAATGATATTTCGTTTGTAACAAAATTAGCGGGATTTGAATTTACAAAATATTTCAGTTTGACTGACTATGGTGAAGTACCAGTTATTAGAGCACAAAATGTAAGAAAAAATCGCATAGATACAACAAATTTGCTTTACATTGATATGAAAACATCTAAACTTCTAAATAGATGCGCACTTGATAAAAAGTGTTTATTAATGACATTTATAGGAGCAGGCATTGGTGATGTAGCCATTTTTGATGAAAAACAAAGATTTCATTTGGCTCCTAATGTTGCAAAAATTGAATTGTATGGATGCGTGGAAGAATATATTTTATACTTCTTATTATCAACAAGCGGTCAAAAAGAAATATTCAAATATCATAAAGCAACCGCACAACCGAGCTTGTCAATGGAAACCATAAGAGAGATTTGTATTCCAATACCGCCATTACAAGAGCAAAGGCGAATTGTTGAAAAAGTCAATGGGTTAATAATTTTATGCGATAAGCTTGAGAAAGAAGTTGCCAATATACAGCAATATGCGACACAACTTATGGAATCAGTATTGCAAGAAGCGTTTACAAATGATGAACAGGCTATGGAAGAGCAACCGAAGCATAATGGTAAGATTATTCCTATTCGAGCGGAACAAAAAGCAGAATTGCGTTTTGCTATGGCAGCAAGAGGAAAAATAAAACAATCAACTTTGGAAAGCTTGCAAAAGCGTGCTATCGAAATTGCTAATGGAGAAGTATAATGAATTGGAAAAGAAGAAACAGCATACAAAAACTTGTTGATGGAATCCTTGATTTTAATGTTTTGAGAAGACCGCCGATTGAATTAATCGGTGATATAATGAAAAAACGAAATATTATATTTGAAGAACGTAATGAGGATGATTCTGAATTTTGTGGCATATACATTGAAATAAATGATACGAAAATTATTTTTGTGAACAGCAATATGTATGAGCCACGAAAGAATTTTACAATAGCTCATGAATTAGGACATCATTATTTGGGGCATACTTTAACTAATGGTGCTATAATTTGCGATAAATCCGCTTTAGATGCAAGCAACAAGGAACGTCCTGAAACTGAAAAAGAAGCTGATTATTTTGCGAGTTGTCTTTTAATGCCTAAGGAGCTAATTATGATAAAGAAAAAAGATTTTGAAAATCAAAATAATAATTATAGCAATGATGAGTTGATTGCCTATTTTAAAGACTTCTTTAAAGTTTCTAAAGAGGCTCTTGGATATAGATTAACGGAATTGAATATAGAATAGGAGGTCTGTTTTATGCTTTTAAAATATATAGTAAGTAATTTTAAGTCCATAGGACATTCTATAGAGTTTAGTATGATACCTACAGAGAACAATACTGACAAAAGGTTTTTGACTAGATTGGAAACAAAATATGGGGACATTGATGTTTTAAGACGCGGTGCTTTTTTTGGACCGAACGCATCCGGTAAATCTACTTTTGTGGAATCAATACAATTTGCAAAGGAATATATTGTTGACGGTCAAAAAAGTGGTAAAAGTACACGAGTGCCACAATTCAAGGGAAATCTTGAGGGAATAGAAGAAACATCGTTATTTCAATTTGTATTTTACTTAGATAAAAATGTATTTGAATATGGTTTTACGTTGACGCCCAAACGAGTTTCAGAGGAATGGTTAATGATTCGTACAGACAAGGGGTTTGTTCCTATGTTCACTCGTGTAACAGATGAAAATTGTATAACTGATATTGATATAGAAACAAAATTTGGTAGAAGTGACTCCAAAGACAGACGGCTAGCAGAAGTCTTAAAATCAAGTATGAAAGAAAACCAAAAAAATCAACTTTTCTTGTATAAGCTTAAAGACAATGGAATTAAAAGAGCTGAAAAAATTGTTGACTGGTTTGAAAATGTGCAGGTTATTTTCCCAAATACTAAAATACAGTGGTTGCCAATTAGAGTAAAAGAAGATTCGGATTTTAGGGAGTTTTTATCTGAATCTTTAAGTAAACTAGATACCGGTGTATCTAAAATCAGTGCTTCTGGTGCTGAAATTAATTTTCAAGAATTTGCTGAAAAGATGAATTTGCCGAAAGAACTTGTTGCAGACATTGAAAATAAAGAAAGCGGATTGATTAGCTTAAACGGAAGATATTTTATATTTTTTGAAAATAAAAACAGAACTTCTTTGATTCAAGTTAAGTTTGAACATTCATTAAATAATAAGATTGCTAGTTTTAATATTGATGATGAGTCTGATGGTACACAAAGATTGTTGGACCTGTTGCCTATTCTTTTCCAGATGGACAAGAAAAACAATACAATATATTTTGTTGATGAAATTGACCGCAGTTTGCATACAAAATTATCAAAGTATATCTTACAAACCTTTGTTGAAAATTCTCAGAATCTTCTTAGCCAAATTATTTTTACGGCACATGATGTAAACCTAATCAATCTTCGAGATTTTACAAAAGAAGAAATCTGGTTTATTGAAAAAAATAATACAGGAGAAACAGCACTAAAACCATTTTCTGATTTTGAAACAAATGATAATCAGGACATAATTAAAGATTATTTGAATGGAAGATTTGGTGCAATTCCGGTAATAAGAGGTGATATGTAATGCCAGTATTAACGAACAGACAAGAGACCTCTTTAAAAAGAACGGTTAGACCAACATCGAATAAGATTATTTTTATAT
>CAKUXH010000096.1 GCA_934700265.1 uncultured Opitutales bacterium | reverse complement strand
GCGTTGTGGTGTATACCATTTTTTATAAAAATTTATAAAATCAGATTGAACAAAGCTATTGATCGTTTGTTCTGTACCAATTACAAACCGATTTGCAATAATCGAATTAGGAAACATAAACTTCAGCATAGATTGCAAAGAACGATAAGCAGCTGAATCCCTCGTTCGCATTTCAGATAAAATAACTCCACGTTCTCGAGTTATTTCTTCAGGTAAAAACAAACAACCAAACCCCTGGTCGCGTAAAACAGTAAGTCCTTTTTTGATATTTTTTTTATCATTTCTCGGTAAATCGATTTGATAACATGTGTGGAAATAAGAGGTAAACGCATTCGTATCATTTCCAAATTTTATTCCATTTTCTTGGAAAAAATTGATAAGCGTACCGGGTTTAAAATTTTCGGACCCATTGAATGTCATATGTTCGATATAATGAGCCAGTCCATTTTCTCTATCAGCCTCCATCGCCGAACCTGCATTAACCAATAAACGAAAACTAATTTTACCTTTTTGTATAAAAATAGGGTATAAGTAATATTTAATGCCACATCTCAATACTCCTGTTTTTATCTTTGGACAAATCGGCAAGGCCTTATGCCAATCAATTGACTGTCGCAAACCGAAAACATTTAACAAAAAAACAGGTAACAACAAAATAATATAACATTTCTTTAACATAACTTACCCTTGATTTGGCATTAACAATAAAGTACTTGCTAATTCTTCTTTTAAATATTTTTCACACGTCGAATAAAATTGATCTAAAGTAATCGCATCAATCTTTTCATTGTATTTTAACCATTGTTCCGAAGGTAATTGAATTAATGCATTATAACCCGCCTGAAAGGCTTTACGCCCTAATGTTTGTAGGCGAAGTTGGCGGTTAACTTTTAAACATGAACGACAAATCTCAAATTCCTTTGTACTAATTTTATGATCTAAAATACGCTGAATACCTTTACACATTTCTGATTCAACCAATTTCGCCTGTTCAGCTTGTGTCCCTGCAAATAAGCAAAACATGCCTTTTTCGATTCCCAGCAAACGTGTGGCTCCAACTGTATAAGCTAATCCACGCTTTTCACGCACTTCCTCAACAAAAGAACTCGATAAACCGTTAAACAACTCCTCTAAAAATTCTCCAACATAAAAATCCTCATGAGCTAAGCCTGCCACTGGAAACGCCTTAAATACCATCGCTTGCTCTTTATTAATCGATATTTCTACACGCCTATCGGAGTCAAACGGAACATCATCACCTTTATGGTTGAATGAAATTTCACTTGATAATCCCTGACAAATTGGTGTTAAGGCTTCGATAATTTTTTCTTTCGATAACGATGTAATCACCGATAAAACACCATTATATTTAACGATAAGCTTTTTATAAAAATCAACACAATCCTCATATGTAATACAGGAAAGCCCTTCTTTATTTCCTAACTGCCCGATACAATAAGGATGGGTTTTAAAAAATTGTTGGCGAATCTTTTGAAAACCTACATAAAATACATCATCCTGCATTTCTTGCAACTCAGCCCATTGAGCCTTTAATTCATTATCAAAAGTTTCTTTTTTAAATTGAGGACAGCTTAAAGCATTTTTTAATATATTAGCAGCTACCCCAATATCTTTAGAAAGAACTTCTATCGATAAGCCCAAATAGCTACTACCTGAAAAGCTATTAAATTGCCCCCCTAAACGTTCTACCGTTTCGGCAATTTGAAGCGCCGTTTGCTTCTTGGTATCCTTCGTTAATAATGTCGACAACAACTGTGTTAACCCTCTTTTATTGGATGGCTCATAAAGGGCTCCACCTGAAAACAAAGCTTGGATATGCGTCTTCGGAAAATCAGGGCACTGCTGAATAATGACACGAACACCTTCGATACACAAAGATTCTACCGGTATGTGCCTCCTACTACTAAAATTCGTCAAATTATTTTCTTCAACAGAATCATATGAACGTAATGAAACGGTTGTACAAGAAACTTTTTTAAAATATTTTCGAACAATCGCCTTAACTGAATTTGCCGTTAAAGCCCTTAATTGTTCCAAATAATGCTTTGGATAATTCTCATCGCCTAAACAAACAATACCCCATCCCACATGATGTGCACGACCTGAAACAGTTTTACGCGTATCCAATTCAGAAATAATGGCCTGATTATAAGCTTTATTAATAGCATTTTCCGTTAAATAATCTTCCACTAAATCACACAAATGATTCTGTAAAAACGATTCAACTTCCTGCCGTTTTTCAGGCATACATGTGTATTGAATCCAAAATAAACCCTGCCCTTCTGCCATCCAAGAAGAGGCATCTATGCTATAAACAAGCTTTTTCTCTTCTCGAAGCTTTTGATATAACAACGAACTTTCTCCACTTCCTAAAACACTTGCTAAAACCTGCAATTTCGCCCCATCCTTATGCCCAACACCAGGAATTTTAAAAGCAACTGCTCCTCGTGTTAATTGATAATCCCCTGATTCATAAGCAAACCGTTCTGCAAGTTGAAAAGGTTCTTGAGGGATATAAACCGGAGCTACACTTTTTGGTAAATAATGCCCTAAATATTTTTCAACTTTCTTTTTAAGACAAAAAACATCTAAATTTCCTGCAACAATCAAAATCATATTGTTGATTGCATAGCGCTCTTGCCAATAAGCAATTAAATCTTCCCGTGTCAATCTTTCAAAAATACTACGAATACCAATAATCGGATAATGATAAGGATGCTGCTGAAATGCATTTTCAAATAAAAGCTGGCTCAGTCGGTCATCCGGATCATCATTGCTCATATCAATTTCTCTTAAAATAACGTCGCGCTCTTTTATCAATTCTTCTTCCGGGAAAACAGAGCCACATAACATATCGCCTAAAATATCCAACCCCGTATCCAAAGAATTTGTACAACCATCATACGTATATACGGTCCTATCAAAAGAGGTATAAGCATTAATTTTAGCTCCCTGAGCTTGTGTTTCCTTAAAAATATCTGCATATGTTCTTTTATTTGTTCCTTTGAAGACCATGTGCTCTACAAAATGAGAAATTCCGGATCCTAAAAAACGCCCCTCATGAATACTTCCAGTTTTTACCCACATTTGAAGTGCAAGCACATCGGTATCTGGTGTAGGCAAAAATACAACCTTTAAACCATTATTCAAAAGAAAATATTTTGATGAATAAGATAAAAAAGAACAACTATCTTCTAAAGCTCCCATACGCAATTATATTATCGCTTTTTTATTAAAAAAAGTAAAGCTTAAAATAAGCTATAATATAAAAATTAAAAGGCAATGGTAAAAGAAACAATACCATTCATTAGCAGAAAATCCTAATAAATTACTCGGTTATTAATATCCTATTGTATATAAATTTTCATCATCATCTGAAAAAAACAATTTTTTTTCTACTGGATCAATATCACTCCAAACAAGATGGTATTCTGGAGACACAACTTCACTCA
>CAKUXH010000095.1 GCA_934700265.1 uncultured Opitutales bacterium | reverse complement strand
GTATTTCCACAGCTCAAAACGGCTTCAGCATCTCCCGATTTTACAAGCTCAATCGCTTTAAACATAGAAGCATCCTTCTTTTGCCTTAGAGCCTGCATAGGTTTTTCATCCATAGTAATGGATTGGGAAGCATGAACAAGTTCTACAGAAGAATAATCACCCAACCCATTTTTTATATAAATTGGTTTTATAACATTTTCATCTCCTACGACAAAAATCTTTCCGAAACGATTAGCTTCTCGAGATAAAGCCAATTTAATACCCGCAATAATTTCCTGAGGTCCATAATCGGACCCCATGACATCAACTACAATCCGTGGCAACATCCGCGGATGCTCTGAACTAGATTGCATGAGATATTATTATAATTCTACGTCTAAAACTTGACGATCACGGTATGTTCCCGTCTCTGGGTTTACATGATGTGACATAATCAAGCTTCCATCTGCAGGATCTTTAGCCAACAAAGGCATCTTAAAATTGTGAGCACCACGTCTTAAACGACTGCGCATTTTTGACTGTTTTCTTTTTGGTTGTCCCATGATTAATGAACTCCGTTTTTACAATAATTACTAAATTAGTTAAAGACCATGTATTTCTTACGTCAAGATTTATTTTCTATTATTCCCTTTCCGCTATACCCTCTTAGATTAAAAATTACTCCTGAAAATAAGAATAGCACCCATTGATATTTTCCAATGAGTTCATCCATACAATTCATCGACAATAAAGCGCCTAAAGCTACCAAAGATTAGCTTAAGATGGTTAAATAGGATACACCCCTCCTAAAATTAGCCTCAGAAAACTATCAACTCTGGATACCACCTAAGATTTCAAGCCACGCGCTTGCATTTCTAATTCAATACGTTCCTTTTCTAAACGCTTCTCTTCCAACTCCAAGCGTTTACGCTCTAAATCTAAACGTTTTTTCTCAAGCTCTTGCTTATGGAAATCTATCTTTTCCTGTTCAATCTCGTAATGCTCTTTACGTATTTCCTGCTTAAAATTACTTCTATCTGAAGCAACATTCCGTGGCAAATCATTGGACGAATAAGGCTCATAAGCATCTTCTTTGCAAGTTGCACTCCCCACTGCAGCCCCTGCAATTACACCCATTAAACCACCTGCTATGGCTCCACCAACACCACCATCAATCGCATAACCAATACCTGCACCTATGGCAGAACCAACACCAGCCCCTGCAAATCCACTTTCTGTTTTTGAACACCCCGTTACTAATAAACCTCCACACAAACAAACAACTAGCAATAAACTTTTCATATTAGTTATTATACCGCTTTTTGAAATAAAAACAAGTAAAAACATTTCTTTATAGAAAAAAAACTTTAAAACACTCAACATTAAAACTTAATTTCATAAAGTTTATTAAAAATTTTTATTATTATAGCTTTATTATCTCCACAATTTTTCGAATGTTAATATAACAAATAAGCAAATTCTATTTTTAATCAAAAAACCAAACACAATAAAATTTATTTTTACAATCATTTCAAAAATTTTAGTTGCATTTATAAAACAAATTTTTTAATAATAATTTTATGGAGTTGTTAGAACGTTATCAACAGTTATGTGAAACCATACAAGGATTATTAATACAAGAAAGTACTATTTTAAAACAAGGACAACTGCCTTCTGCAGAATTATTACAAAATAAAGCTGAAATGCTTCCACAACTGGATTTAGCATTGGATTCCTTAAAATCTGTTGAAAAACTTCCGCCAGAAGATAAAAAAATAGCGCAAAAGATTCAACAAAAACTTATGAAAATGCTTATTTTAGATAAGGAAAATGAAAAATTACTTCTAGCATTGCAAATGTCACAACAACTATCCGCAAACTCACAAAATAAAATCGGTAGCGATTTATTAAAAAATTTATACGGAAAGCATTAAAATGCTTATTGATGCACATTGTCATCTTGACCACCTGTCTGAAGAACAACTTTCATTATTTTTATCAAGTTTGAATGAAAAAAATTTAGAATCGGTTGTTGTTGCCGGCACCAAACTTAATAACTGGGATTTTTATCAAAATTTATCTAAACTCTATCCACAAGTTAAAGTTTGCTATGGTATTCATCCAACAGAAATCACCGATCATTGGGAAAAAGATTTAGCTTTATTAGAAAAATACTTGCCTAATGCTGTGGCTATTGGAGAAATTGGCCTTGATTTCCATGGGATTTTTACAACAGAAAATATCGAGACCATGAAACTTCAGATGAAAATCTTTGAACGGCAAATTCGATTAGCACAAAAGTATAACCTTCCCATTGTTATTCATTGCCGAGAAGCGTTTCCAATCCTAAAGGAAATTTTTTTATATACAAAATTCGATCTAAAACAAGTAATGTTCCATTGTTTCGTCGAAAATATAGAATCGGCACAGTGGATCATTTCCAATGGAGGATACGTCTCCTATTCTGGAATTCTAACTTTTAAAAAATCTGGCCACACGACAGAAACAGCTACATTTGCCCCTTTATCTCAAATTTTTATTGAAACTGATACACCCTATTTAACTCCGATTCCATTTCGCGGCAAGACAAATTCGCCAGAATACGTATATTATGTGGCAAAAAAATTATCTGAAATAAAAAATATCCCTTTAGAAGAAGTCATTACACAAACTACCAAAAACGTGCATCGTTTTTTTAAGTTTTAATGATTAGATAGCTTTTTTAACAAAGTTTTACTTTCTTCTTGCTCCTTTTGTTCACGTACCCAACGAATAACTTTAGCCACAGGTTCAATCAACTCTCTTGGTATGTATCGCCCCTCATCGGCCAAGTCATAAAGAGCATGAGCTAAAGGAACATTTTCCATAATCGGAATGTTAAATTCTCTAGCCACTTTTTTCATCATCTGTGCTTGATAATCAACTCCTTTAGCCAAAACAATTGGTAAGGGGGTAACCACTTCGTTATAGTAAATAGCAATCGCATAATGCGTAGGATTTACAATAAGCGCAGAAGCACGCTTTGTTTTTTGTGTAGGGCTTCCTTGTAATAATTCCCGATGCAACTGTTTGCGTTTACCTTTAATGGTTGGATCACCTTCGCTTTCCTTAAATTCACGCTTTACCTCATCCTTCGTCATCATCAATTGTTTTGTATGATTGTACCGCTGAAAAATAAAATCTAAAAAAGCAACAACAACATAAGCAAATCCTACATTTAGAGCAAAGGTTTTTAAAATACTTGGTAAAATATTAATAAAATCACGTAAACTTGTAAACGGAACCTTTAATAATGGATCGAGCGTATTGCGTATAACAAAAAACAACAATGTTCCTAAAAATAATATTTTAGCTGCTGACTTTAAAAATTCGATAAAATTTTTTAATGAAAATATATTTTTTAACTTACTTATCGGATTTAATTTACTAAAATTTGGCTTTACAGATTCAAATGACAACAACAATCCAAATTGTAAAACATTTGCCATAACTCCTGTAAAAAATACCAACAAAACCAAAGGTAAAACCACCTTTACACCAACCTCTAAACAGGC
>CAKUXH010000094.1 GCA_934700265.1 uncultured Opitutales bacterium | reverse complement strand
AAGCCTGTTTAGAAAAACTTTCTTTACTGCATGACACCTGCCATCAAACTCTGCACGAACAACAATAATCAAAACTTTAAAGTAATGACTACTCTCTTAGCTTAACGTATTTTAAAGTTTGCAGCGTATTCATTACTTATGCTCAAAACAATTATATGATTGGAGTAATTTTTATGATTTACGGCTACGCTCGCGTATCAAGCCAAACGCAGTTAAAAGGAAATTCCATAGAGGAACAAATCTCTACCCTCACAGCTAATGGTGCTACAAAAATTGTTTCAGAACAATATACAGGCAAAACTACAAGTCGCCCCAAACTTCAAAATTTAATAGCTACACTTCAGCCAGGTGACACGCTTATGGTAACTAAACTGGACCGTCTTGCTCGCAATGTCACCGAAGGAATTGAACTCATCAAAAATCTATTTCAGAAAAACGTCAAAGTCCATGTCTTGAATATCGGCCTGCTAGAAAACACCAGCATGGGTAACTTTTTTATAATAACACTCCTCGCTGTTGCTGAGCTTGAACGCAGTATGATTATTGAGCGCACACAAGCAGGAAAAGCAATTGCCAGAACAAGAGATGGATTTCGCGAAGGCAGACCACCAATTCCAAAAGAAAAAATCCAATTAGCAATTACATTATTAGAAAAACACAGCTACAAAGAAGTAGAAGCTATGACTGGCATTAGTAAGGCAACACTAGTCAGATATCACAGAAAAACTAAATTGTAAATCCATCAATTCCATTCAATTAATCCATCGATTTTAAAGGAGATTCCAATGATCAATATAATAATTGAGGAAAAAAAGCATGGTAAAAATTTTATTGCCATAGATCTCAATTATCCAAACTTTTCCAATATAGAAGAAGCCAAGAACGAGGCTTTAATGTTAGCATCTGTACTTTTTCGACTTTCTGCGTTAATCGGTAAGTACGCAAGCTGCATAAAAATAAAAATATATACTGATTATCCATCAGAAAAAAATTTCTGCATTGATGCTCATTGTACAAAACAAATTACTAATCGTGAAATGCTATCCGATTATATAAACAAAACATTTCAAGATATATCAAGCAACTACAACGAAATTAAATTTCTAACTGTATCGATTTATCTGGAAGATTGAAGTGCCCAATATACAACGAGGTGAATATGATATGAGAACGAATTTTATCCCCCTTACTGAAATTGAAAAGAAAAAACTTATTGAGTACATGTTTGACAATCTTAATGTTGCTTCTACAGATAATGGTAACTATGGTTATATTGTTTGTGGATATGATTACGAAAAGTATACATGCCAATATAGTAATGAAGAAATGGCTGAAATTACTGTTCTAATTGTGAATATCATTGATGAAATGAGGCATGCTAAAGCTAATGGTTTTGATAAATTAGCTTTTATAAACATTATTAATCAACCTAATTATGATAATGTTTACAAGACTATAGATTCTTTCAAAAAAATTGCGTCCAAACAAATGCTTGACTGTATTTGGATGTTTATGTGCTTAGTTCCTAATAAAAATCCATTCAAAGTCTGCATCACAGAATTTATTATTATACAAGGAATTTCGTGGCTGTATTTGCAATTACTCAAAAGAGACGACTATGATAGTTGCAAAGAGCTTGCTATTGATCTTTTAAATCTTTTTTTATCCGCAACGGGAGAAAGGTATAATTTCACCGCCTAAGTAATCTTCCATACTAAACGCACAAAAAAGAGCCGCCAAAGCGGCTCTCTATATAAATCAAACTATCTTATATTAATCATCTTCCTCATCAATATATTTTTTTACATCGTCAGACCAATCTTTAGTAACTACGATTTTTACCAGCAGATTACCAGCAATATAGCTACAAAATCTTTCACACTGACTTTTTTTGTCCAGTGTCTTAGTCAATTCATCAAGTTCAAGTTTTTTAAGCAAAGCAGTAGCAATATCACACTTAACTTTGGTTTCATTTTTTCTACGCGTTTCCGCAACTCTTTTCTCCAGCATTGCTAAGCGCTCGCGCATCTTATTAAGTTGGTCATCAACATTTTTGTTCATAACAAAATCCTCCATTTACTTTAAGTTCTAATAAAATTGATTATCAATCTTTATTAGAGTCTAACACAGTTTTGTTAATAAAACGTTATTCTTAATCTACTGATATTGATAAAATAATCACTAATGCGCACTATGGATTGGCGATTGCTAAATAACTATTTTATAACATTACTGTGATAACCTAATAAAAAATTATATTACGTTATTATGGAGGTAACTTAAATGGCTATTGCTTATCTACGCATTGGCAGCATAAAACGCAGTAAAGGACAATCGGCAGTGGCAGCAGCAGCTTATCGGTCAGGACAAAAGTTAAAAGATCATTTAGACGGACAAATCAAAAATTATTTAGCGAAAGCTCACGAAGTTGTGTACCACGAAATTATTTTGCCACCTCAAGCACCCAAAGAGCATAAAGATGCAGAAAAACTTTGGAATGCTGTACAATTTACGGAGCTAAAAAAATCCTCTAATGCCCAATATGCCAAACATATAGAAATTGCTCTGCCGTGCGAATTTACCATTGATGAAAATATAGCATCCTTAAAAGCATTTATAAATGATTTTATTAGTCATGGTTATGGAGTGCAGCTCAATATTCATGCTAAGCCCGGAAATCCCCACGCACACATTATGATTACACCTCGTCCATACGCAACCGACGGTTCTTTTGACATGTCCCCAAAACAGCGCAAAGATTTTGTTTACGCTATGGATAAGGATAACAAGAAAATTTTAAGCAAAAATCCTGATGGTAGCTTGATTTTAGATAAAAATGGTAATCCTCAATATCAAAGAGTCCCGTTAGTCGACAAAAACGGCAACCAACGTTTCCTGTACCGTCCAAGCAAAGGCAAGCAAGCATTGTGGCGTACTCGCACGGTAACAATCAATTACATCGATGATCCGAAAAATATACCTTATTGGAAAAAAACTTGGCAAAACATAGTCAATCAAAAACTATTAAGCAAACACCTTAACGAAATAAACTTTTTTCTTTACGACCAATTTGACAGGCAAGGTTTAAAAAGCAACTATCAAGTTTCCCCTCAAATTCATCTTGGTCCAATAGTGCACGAGTTCTTATCAAAAGGATATAATACAAGCATTACTGATGCTTACAATTTAATTCAGAGCCATAATAATATCTGCATTAATAATCTACAGATTACTTATCAGGATTGGTATAACCCACTATGGTGTCCTAAAATTAGCAGCTTTAATAATAATTATGCAGAAGCTAACTACATTCCACTCCTAAAGAAAAGACTAAAATATTTAGACTCGCTAACATTAAACTATATTGAAACTTACGACGCAGTACATTGCTTAACCTTAATCAGCAAAATCAAAAAAAAGCTTACCAAAATTTTAACTAAAGCTCATACGCAGCAAAATATAATTGAAAAAATTTATAAGAACAAAACTACCATGACTAACTTTTGTAGGGATTTTGCTTTTAGAGGTCGTCT
>CAKUXH010000093.1 GCA_934700265.1 uncultured Opitutales bacterium | reverse complement strand
TGTAATCTCTCCATACATATTTAATGATAGCCAATTTAGCATAATTGTCAACTATTTTTAATATTGACCAAAAGACTAAAAAATAGTTTGATTTAACATATGTTGCCATTATCGGTTGTAATTATTGCAAAAAATGAAGCAAACGCTTTGAAATCATCGTTACCTCCTGTTCAAGGTTGGGCTAAAGAAATTATCGTTGTTATTAATGATTGCACAGATAATACAAAAGAAGTAGCAGAATCCTTTGGCGCAACTGTTATTGAACATCCATGGGAAGGATATGGAAATCAAAGAAATTTTGCTCAAAGTTGTGCACACGAAGAATGGATATTAAAGTTGGATGCTGATGAAGTCATTACTGAAGAATTAAAAACATCTATTGAAAACTTTTTTAACAATGCACAACTTGTCAACAAAACAACTGTATGCAAATGTTTCAGATGTAATTATTGGCTAGCACATTGTTTTTCTCATTTTAAAGATGACATTCCCATCTTGCTAAAGAAAAATGCTGTACATTGGGAAAAAGCCGTACATGAGCATTTAAATTTTAAAGGCAAAGTATATTTTTTAAAAAAAGGAATTCTTCATCATTATACAGAGATTTCCGTCTTACACACTCTCCAAAAAAACATAAATTACGCACAAATCTCTGCATCTGATTTAGAAAAAAAACATAGCATGCGTATATTGGTACTAAAAGCCATAGCAAACCCTATCCTATGTTTCTTTAAATGTTTTCTTTTTCGAGGTTATTTTTTAGAAGGTTTCCCAGGATTTTATTATTCAGTCATAAGCTCTTTTTACACCTTTTTTAAATATATTTTTGCTATTGAAAAAAAGATTCTCAAAAAAAATAAATGATAGAAAAAACACTTGTATTATTAGCGGCCGGGAAAGGCAGTCGATTCGGTGGGTTAAAACAATTATATAGGTTTTTGCCACAACAAGCAACGTTAGCAGAATACGCTATATTTGATGCCAAAAAAGCTGGTTTTAATCATTTTATAGCGATTGTAAATGAGGAAACTAAAACAGAATTTGAATCAATTTTTAAAAAATTAAAGCTTGCTCACTGCTCCCAATGTATTCTTCAACCGAAAACTCAGTGCAAAGATAGAACAAAACCATGGGGAACAGGTCATGCACTTTTGTCTATAAAAGATGTTGTACATACTCCTTTTGTAATTATAAACAGCGATGATTTCTATGGTGATGAGTCATATAAACTTGCTGCAAATTTTTTACAAACATATCACAAAGATTTTGCGCTTGTCGGTTATCGGTTATCGGAAACACTTTCTGAAAATGGGTACGTTTCTCGAGCATTATGTTCATTGAAAAACAAATATGTTGTGCGATTAAAAGAATACACACACATTGAAAAACAAAATGATGAAATTGTACATAAAACAGAAACCTCTTCTATACCTTTGGATAAAAATGCTTTCGTATCTATGAATTTCTGGGTCCTTCAACCAAGCATCTTTACCTATTTAAAAGCAGAATGGGAAATATTTTTAAAGAATATAAAATGCATAGAAAAAGATGAGTTTTATCTTCCCGTTGCTGTACAAAATATTGCTAAAAAATGCGATATAACCATCCAGTTACTTCCTAATTATGGAAGCCATTGGCTAGGAATTACTTATGCCAATGATGTGAAAAATGCACAAGAAAATTTAATCAAATTAACTCAACAAGGCAAATATCCAAAAAACTTTTAAATTCTTCTAAACTTATAGGATAATATTCCGATATATATCTCTAAGATGAAAATTTTATTAGTAACTTTTATTTGTTTTTGTACCTGTGTTAAAAATTCAATCGCCTATCCAGTTTTTGACGAACAAACAAAAAAATTAATTGATATAACTTTTAAAAAAATAGATTACACACAACTGTCTGATTATGATTTTTTTGTAAATCTTGTGCGTGGGAATCATCACATCAACGAGAAAACTCAAGAAACTCAAGAGCATACGTTTTTAACCTTGCAAAATTTACAACAATCTATGGATAATTCCATTTTAGATTTTATATCTCAAATACAAAATATATCTCAAATACAAAATAATGGGAACACTACTTCTAAATTCGAAAACCAAAAAATTAAATTAAACGGAAATATTAAAAGTATACTCAATAAAACAGAAATTTCCCTAGCATCTGCAATTTGGATATACCATATTATCTTTTTATCCGAGGAAGAATTGAAAAATTTTATAAACACAAATTCGCTAGATAAAAATACTTCAACCCCTATCCTCAAAAGCTACGATGATTATTTAAAAAGTTTATTTCCTCCAGAAGTTTTTAGCAAATAATTCACAATTTTATACTTTCTCCAAAAGAATCAATTGCTTTTAGAACTTGATTAACAGACAAATCATTCATTGTACCATTCTTTGATTTAATAATGCATTTAGGGCTATCGTAAAAAGGGCCTCCCCAAGAAGGATCTGTTGGTCCAAATAGACCTACTGTTGGAATCCCAAGAGCGTTACTAAGGTGCATACCACCAGAATCGTTACCTATAACAAAATCCAAAGAATCTAAAATACTTTCTAGCTGCAATATGGAAGTTTTACCTGCCAAATTCATCACACGATTTGCTGGAAGCCCCACAAGTACCTGCATACATAAAATTTGATCTTTATTTCCACCAAGTAATACGCAGTTAGCTTTAGGGAATTTCTCCAACAAACTACAAATAAGTTTTTTCCATTTTTCAGCTGACCAACGCTTTTGAGGTGTATTTGCTGATCCACAAAAACACCCAAAAGATTTTACTTCATTTAAATCTTTTTTACATATTACTATGTTTTTATGAGATAAAGGCTCTTTCAAACCATAAGTTTGTAAAAAACGATACCAAAATTCTGTTTGATGTTCTCCTGGGAATGGTTTAGATTTAAAGACGTGTGTTAATAAAATACGCAGTCCACGCTTTTGCACACCAAATCGCTGCTCTGCTCCTGAACAAAAAGCTTCTAAGTCACTACGTGTAGAGTTTGTAAATGTAACCCAAACATCTGGGAATTGTTTACGAAGATTCCAAAAACTCTTAAAATAACTTATTCCTGATTTTTTTGGCAAAATATGTATATAATCAACCTCAAAATGCCTCTGTAGCCAAGATGCAATAGATTTTTTAACAACCAAATGAATGCAAAAATCTGGACGCGCTTTACGAATTGCCTGTAAAATAGGATAAGTCATTACACAGTCCCCTAACCAATTTGGCATACGAAACCAAACCTGCGTTTGTTTAGGTAAATTTTCCCAATGAAAATAATCACAAGTTTCTTTTAATAAATTTCGTTTTTGAGAAATATTAAAACGACGTAATGGCAAACATTGTGTTTTCCAACGTCGATGCATCCAAAGCCAATTTTCATAAAAACAAGGTTCTGACTTTAATTTATTTTCTAACCAACGTCCTGATTCAAACGTAAGACCATTAGCTGTCTGGTCGGAATGAATCTCTTCTATACAAATTTCACCTTTTAAAAATCCAGTCCGTTTCAAATAAATAGCAACTGTATCGGAC
>CAKUXH010000092.1 GCA_934700265.1 uncultured Opitutales bacterium | reverse complement strand
GCACTCCACCAATGTACCAATTAAAATATGACGATTTAAAAAATGAAATTTTATCTGTTGAGCTTATAAATTATAATTCCGAAAAGAAACGGGCGGATAAAAGAACCGCTATAATGAATTATAATTTCAACTATGAAACAGTAATTGAAACTATATCTCAAGAAAATCTGCAAAGCTTTCTTGTTGATTTTTCACAAATTGTTTATAACGGTCAATGTGAAAATTTTCCGGCTACGCCGGTTGGCTCTTGTTTAAAACTGACTTATAACGACGGTAGTTTTGCTATTATATTTTATTCTTTTGATAAAATTTGGCATGAAAAATCTATCTATTATTCAGGATTAACAAAATATTCGCAGGCCGGCAAATATATAGAACAGTTTGATGCAATTTCATCAAAAAAAACCTATCGTGAATTGTTAGAAAAATATTTTAATATTTCGGCTAATGAGCTTTAAGTTTAATTAACAAATTTAAAACTTTTTAGTAAAGGGGTAGTTCGGTGTTTGGAGCGGCAAAAACTTAATCGTTTTGCCGCTCCTCCGCCTTAAAATAGTTTATCTTTAAACGACAAAAGAGGGAGTAAAAGCATGAAAAACAACAAATTAAAAGTATTTTCACTAACGACCGTCTTGATATTTTGTTTAAGTATTTTTTCGGCATGCACTCCCCCGATTGTTCAATTCAATTATGAAGAGCTTACAAAAGAAGTAATATCTGTGGAATTATTAAATTATAACGGCGAAAGGAAAAAAGTAAAAACTATTAATGACGTAGCGCCGTTTAATATTAATAATTCAGATGAAAAAGAAATTTTATCAAATATCGATATAAATCTTTTAGAAAATATATCAAAAATTGAATTTTGGGATAATAAAACAGTTTCTGTAAAAATCCCATATGAACCTATAGGATATTGTATTCGATTAAATTACAAAAATAGTGATTTTTGCATCATATTTTGCACATTTCAACAGGAAGATACAGACGGCTATAGCGGTATGTTAAAATATAATTCGGCAAATGTTTGCATTGATGCTTTCGGATATGTTTTTAATTCGCAAAAATTCTATGATATTTTAGACAATTATTTTAATATTTCGGCTAACGAGCTTTAAGTTTAATTAACAAATTTAAAACTTTTTAGTAAAGGGGTAGTTCGGTTGACGGCGAGGCGAATGTTTTAATTCCCCTCGCCTGCCACCGACTTTATCTTAAGTAGACAAGCATTATATCTTTATTATTTTTTAACTTACAGAAAAAAATTTTATGGAATTTAAAGGCGAACTTTCAGAAACTTGCAAAAACTATATATTACACGGCAACCAAATGGTAGGCTTCATTGTAGCGATTATTGTCGTTATACCATTTTTAATAGTGGATATATGTCTTGCCGTATATAACGACTGGATATTTTTACTTTTTTCTCCTTGCTTCATATTATTTATTGCGTTAGCCTATTTCACAAAACCAAAGGGTGCGTTGCGTGAGAATATAATGACTAATTATATTAGTATTGACAACGACATTGTAATAAGGGAAAGCAAGGTAGACCATTCGGAATATAAAACCGACGACATAAAAAAAATTATAGATTACGGCGATTTCTATAGATTAGTCTTTAAATTCCCTAAAATTTCATATGTTTTTATTTGTCAAAAAAATCTTATGACAAAAGGCACTATAGCCGATTTTGAAAAACGATTCGATGGAATAATAGAAAAGAAAGTTTTAAAATTGCGATAATTTTTATGGACTCGAATATCAAAAAAAAATTTGTTCTACTTCTTATTGTTTTTAGTAAAGGGGTAGTTCGCTGTTTGAAGCGGCAAAAACTAAATCGTTTTGTCGCTCCTCCGCCTGTAAATATTTTTTTGTAAAAACTACAAAAGAGGGAGCAAAGGATGAAAGTAATAAGTGGTAAAATCGGTTTAGGACATGCTCGTTTTTTAACCGGCAAAAAGAATGTTTTTATAACTATTATTTTCGCTTTGTTTATTATTTTTTCTACCTTTCCGCAATTCGGGTGTCAAACCAATTTTGCAGGTAACAATCCGGAACTTTACACGCAAGCTATAAATTCAGTTCCTTTTACATGCGGCTCTTCTTTAGCAACCGATTTCGCATATGCACCTGAAATAAAAATTATAGAAAAAGATGCCAAGCAGCGAATATTATTTTCTTATACTGAAAGATGCTATTATGACTTAACTCTTTCTTTTTCGTCGTTGATGGTCTGCCAAAAAAGTGAAAACGGAATTGTTTATTTCTATCCGGACAGTTACTTTATAAAGGAAAAAGATATTAATAGCAGGGTCGCTCCACCTTTTACAAACGAAGAAATTGAATACATAAAACAAATTAACGACTGGAACGCAGAAATTGATTTAACTAAATGTACTAAAAAACAAAGCGTTAAATCAAAAGAAATAAAGTATGCAAAAGAAGTTTCAAATTATAATCAATTATCTTCTTTGTTAGGCAACAATTACAATATTCAAGGATTGTACACAGGCGTATTTTTCACATCCGATAATAACGGATTACAACTATATGTCGATTGCTTTAATATGGATAGTCAATACTATTATTTTATTGCCATAGCAAAAAACAATCAGTTTACACAAGCAACCATTATTGAAAACCCATATGATTGTATAGACCAAATTAAACAGTTTAAGCAAGAGAACGGTTGGAACGATTTATGTAAAGCAACGCTTTAGTTTTTAATTATTTTAATATTGCGGCTAACGAGCTTTAAGTTTAATTAGCAAATTTAAAACTTTTTAGTAAAGGGGTAGTTCGGTGTTTGTAGCGGCAAAAACTTAATTGTTTTGCCGCTCCCCCACCTTAAAAATATTTTTATCTTCAAAATAACAAAAGAGGGAGCGTGCTTATGAAAAGAGTATCTTTGAAAATTTTCTCTTCATTGTTTGCAATTTTTTTAACTGTATTCTTGTTCAGCTCGTGCAATCAACCAAAAACGGCTTATATAGTAACAGATTACGAATACACTACTGTTACCGGCGTTATAAAATATATTTACTTTTATGAAAGCGGAGCAATTCTTTTAGAACTTGAAAAAACAAACGAGGAAAACCCAACGACAAGCGAAACGTTAGGTGCCGTAATAATTATTTTAGAAAATAAAAAAATAGCGCAAGAAAACGGTTTTATTCCACAAAAAAACGAAACTTATACGTTCGAAACAACAACTCCGTTAATGTCTTACACTAAAAAGAGTTTTCGCGCTGTGGTAGGAATATACGAATCGGACAATTCAAAAACCTACTTAAACGATGAAACCGGGAAACAAAACTGGCTAAATTATTGCAAATCCGATTTTAACGACCGACAATTTTAAAAAATGAAAAAATTTAAAAAATTATTAGCTTTAACTGCTTTAATATCTATTCTTATAACATCGGCGGCGTGTTTCGATATGACTATGATTCGCAAAGACGATTTACTGAATTATTATTCAAATTCGGCGAACTATAAAACTTATCGCGCGCAAATTAAAGGCGTTGAAAAAAACAAATACGGAGCATTTGCCCTTTCATTG
>CAKUXH010000091.1 GCA_934700265.1 uncultured Opitutales bacterium | reverse complement strand
GGATTTTAGCGATTTTTCATTTGCAAATTTTTAGGGCACGACTCTCTTCAAAAAATACATTAGGTACACAGAATTGTCATTTTAGGTACACAAAAATCGCATAAAAAAAGACCGAAAATTGAACTCGCCAACTTTCGGTCTAATTCTCTCTAAAACTGCCCAAAACTACTACATTAGGTACATTTAGGTACACGATTTTTCTTTTCTATATTTTTTGCTGTTTTTAAAACCTTTTGGGGTAGTTTTGGAACTTCATTTATAATTATGGGTTTTATTTCAAAAGGTTTAATATCATAAGACCCCCTTGTAGAATCATTATGATTAATAAAACCATATTTTAAATCATTATTGGTTATTATCATTATTCACCTCATTACTTATTATATGAAAATCCCATCCTTTTATGTTTCTGTTCGGCAGACAATTTATTTGCCCTTGCACTTTTTGACATATAAACTGCAATTCATCTTCATTCTTGCTAATAGCTCTTAAACTATCAACACAGCCAATAAATACACATATTTTAAATGTATTAGCAATTAATTGAGGGTTTTGTAAGAAAACACTATATTCGTTTAGTTCGTTTAACTCATTTTCAGGGACAAATGGTTTATTAGCTTTCATTTCTTCTTCAAATGATAACCAAACTTTCCACATTAATTGTTCTAGCTCTTCGTCCGGATATAAAACATTTAGTCCAATGTTTTTTGCTTCTTTTCTACTCACAGCATATCCATGGTGATAAAAGGAAGTCATTAATGATTTTGAGATTGTAGAAGCTTTGTTTGCATCCTTCATATGGTAGGATAAAAGTTTTTCACTTAAAGAAATAGATAGTTGACTACTTCTTTTTGCTGCACCTATTGAAATTGGTGAAATTTCATTGGATAACAGTTGAAAACTATTTGCTAATGCATTCTGGTCTGTTAACCCAACATCATCTTTCACAAACTTAAAATAATTTTTCAAATCTTCTGCAGCAAAACTTTTTGAAGCGACTTGCCCATTTTGTAATTTTTGAGTTAATATCATTTGTGGATCTACAGGCCCTAGGTTTGAAAAAGGATGCATTACAATTTCATCTGCCCCTAAAGACAAAAGAGTTGCGGCACTATATGCTACATAAGGAACTAATACATTTACTTTATTAAAACGTTCTCTCAAAATATTGATTATTCTTAACGAGCAAATCGGATCTCCGCCATTACTTATAATCATAAAATCTATATTTTTTTTATCTTTTGGTATCAAATCAATTTGTCTTATAATCTCAGTAATAGAGTCAATTCCCATTACAGCTCCGACTCCAGGTCTTACACTTGTAACATAAACTATTAATGGATTTCCTCTTTTTCCTTCAATTTTCTTGTATATTTCTCTTCTGTCCATTATTATCAATATCTCCTATATTTGATAGTATAACACATAATTTTAAAAATTGCATATCTTTGTGACAAAAATTTTTACATTTCCATATCACTTTCGCGTCTGCGCTTACGTTCTTTGCGTTCTTCAAGAAGTTTTGTGAGAATTTCATCAAACTCGTCATCATCCATATCTGCAACAAACTCATTTTTGCGTTGTTCAAGAATTTCCTCTCGCTTTTTATCGTTTAAAAGCATTTGGTCTTCTTTAACTCTTTCGTTAAACTTGTCAGTTGTCTGGCGGATATATTCGCTATCAACAGAGTTATAAACAGTGATTGTAGTTCATACGAACTATAGGAGGTCGCGTTTTTGTTCGTTGCATTTAATATTTATGCCGTTTATATTGTCTATGAGTTTATAGTAAATATAAATTTTACGGGGTTCTTTACTCCCCTTGGTAAATTTGTCTATGATTATAAATTCAATCAGTTCTAGTGCCATTTCTCGGGTTAAAATGGGCGAATTTAAGTATTTTTCAACTCTTTCTATAAACTCGTTCATATTTTTTTGTATTCTCGTTTGTGCTTTTGATAAAAATCATTTAATTCTTCCAACCTATTTATTTGATAAATTCGTATCTTCTTTTCAAATACTTTGTCTGATTTAATTTCTTTCATAAATTCTCCTAGTTTTTTAAATTTTAAAGGGCAACAAAAAAACAGTCCAAGTTAAAAGCTGTCTTTCTATTTTACAAATTTATTAAGATTTCTAATTATACTTTATATATTTTCTTTGTTGATTAAATTATCTGGAATTTTGAATGTTTTAGTATTGTCATTGTCAGGATTTAGATGTTCAATAGTCTGTTTTACAACTCTATTTGCTTTTGAAAAATTATCTTTATATTCAATATCTTTATTTAAAATTGTGGATTTTTTGAAAACTTGAGTTGCCAATTTTGTAAGTCCTAAAACTCCATTCATTATGTATCCACCAATTTCTTCTGGTGTTAAAGTTTGTGCAATTCTCTTTACTTCTTGCATTTCTCTTTTGAAATACTCTTTATAATAATTCGTTTGCGTAAATTCTTTATCGCAATTAAAGTGATAAACCAAATCATCTCGAATGGTGCTTAATAATTGAGATAAAGCACTTTCGGGTATTCCTTTTTCGGTAGCAAGTTGCTTTTGAGATTTTTTCAAAACAAATAAGTCCCAAACCAAATCATATTTATCTTTATCTAGATTGCTAACCACTTTCCAAACAATGTTGTAAAACTTTAATTTTTGTTTACAAGTCTTACAATTCATCACTTCATCTTCTTCAGGTGCAGGGATAGTTTCTTCAAGTGTTACATCTTCACTTTCGCAAGAGTAAACCACAGTATCAAGAGAAATTGTGCGATAGTTATATTCATTTTAACTTTTTTGCCATTTTTTTAGAACTAGACTGCAAAAACAAAGCAACTTCATCGGTTACTTCACGTTCAATCTTTTGTCTATGAATTCTGTCAAAATACTCAATAACTCTCAATCAAAATTCGCCCCTTTTGTCTTTTATATATTCTAGAACAAATGTTTGATTTGTGCAAGGTTTATGTGTCCTGTTTTTAGCCCAAGGTAGCTGAAAGAGAAAATTAGGGATTTCAAATTTCATTTTTATCATTTTGACATAGAATTTTAGTAATTTATCACATTCGACAAAACTAGACAACAAGCATTTTGCCCATTTTGTTCATCATATCTGTTTTGTAAGACATCATTAAGTGGGTGTATCTTGTAAGAGTTACAACTGGATTTTTGTGCCCAAGAATTTCGGATAAAGTCTTAACGTCCATTCCCATTTCAATAGCACGAGTTGCGAAAGTATGACGAAGTGAGTGAAAGTTTTTATAACTAACTCCAATTTTGCTTAAAATTCTTTCATAAGTTCTTTGATATGCCCTTGTTCCAACAATTCCACCAGTGCGGGTTGAAATAACATATTTTGAATTAGATGTTTTCTTAATTTTCTTTAAAATATCTAATAATGCTTTTGGAAGTGGTATAACTCTGCTTGAATTTTTTGTTTTAGGATTATCTATCACAATTCTAGGCACGCCATCCTCTTTAATTCTATAACTCGTTTTTGTAATGCTCATAATTCCAGTTTGAAAATCTATATCTTCCCAAGTGAGTGCCAATAGTTCTCCAAGTCTAATTCCAGTATAAAGGCAAATTACAATTCCAATTTAATTGCTTTTGTTTGAAGAAAGACAATACTTTTCAATCTTTTCTTGGTTTTCTAATTCAGTAATCAAAAATCGTTCAAAATTTTCTTTCGGAACTTCCGGC
>CAKUXH010000090.1 GCA_934700265.1 uncultured Opitutales bacterium | reverse complement strand
TTCTGATGCAGACCCAACTATCCAGATTGGTACTGTAGGTGACCAGTTCATATCTTTCAACTGTACAGATGACAAATTAGCAGCTGCATTTGAATGTGCAGAAGACCTGTTATCTGATGAAGTTGTTGACTTTGAAGTAGAAAGTGGAAAAATTCCTCCAATCAAAGGTATCGAAGACAAACTGACAGACCCGCTGACAAAAGAAATTGTTGAAGCTGCAAACAATGCACCGGAAATCCAGTTATGGTATGACCAGTACCTTGCTCCTTCAGTAGCAACTGCTCACCTTGATGGTTTACAGGAAGTATTTGGTTTAACAAAAACTCCGGAAGAAGCTCAGCAAGAAATGCAGGATGCAATGGATGAATATTTAAGCACAAAAGCTGAATAAGAATTAGGTTTTGAGCCTCATGTACAAAGTGTGCATGAGGCTCTTTTTAATATAGAAAAATCTATAATTTCTGCACAAACAAAGTCAAATAATTATAGATAATGTGTAGATTGTTCTATGTTTTTAATAAAGGTTCTTTGTTAATATATACAATAAGAAAAGCGTTGAGAGAAATAAGAAGGAGGGCTTTTATTATGAAAGAAAAAAGTATTTCTTTGTTGGAATTAAGACAGAGAAACACAAGAAAAGTAGCGGCGTTGTTCCTTGCACCGGTAGCCATCTTGATGTTGGTTTACGTGTTCTATCCGATTGTAGATACTTTCATCACAAGTGGATACCAGTGGAATGGTATTTCGTCCGCTAAAAAGTTTATCGGACTTGGCAACTGGACAAAACTGTTAAAAGACAGCAACTTCTGGATTGCATTTAAAAACAATGTCATTATCATGATTTTATCTATTGTGATACAGATTCCGATTGGTCTTGCACTTGCAACATTCTTAGACTTCGGTGGAAAGAAACTGACTATCTTCAAAATTATCTGGTTTATTCCACTGTTAATGTCATCTGTAGCAATCGGTTTCTTATTTACTTATGCATTAGCAACAAACGGTGGTATCGTAAGTACAATCACAGGCTGGTTCGGAGGTGGAAACGTTGACCTGCTTGGTAATCCAAAAACAGCACTGTTTACAGTTATCCTGATTATCTGCTGGCAGTTCACCCCATTCTACATGGTTTATTTCATGGCAGCCTTTACAAACATTCCTTATGATGTATTTGAGGCAGCAAGAATCGACGGAGCAACAAGAGGACAGTACTTCTGGAAAATCGCACTTCCGTTATTAGTACCATCTATGAAGAGTGCGGCAATTCTTTCCATGGTAGGTTCTTTGAAATACTTCGATTTGATTTATGTTATGACAGGCGGTGGTCCTGGTACATCAACAGAGTTGATGGCAACTTATATGTACAAACAGTCCTTTAAGACGTTCAACATGGGTTATGGTTCTGCGGTAGCAGGTGGTATGTTTATTCTGATTTCAATGGTATCTTTGATTACCATGAAACTATTAAATGGAAAGAAGGAGGATTAATTCATGGATACTTATAAGAAAAGTAAGAGAAAAAGTATAGCTGCCTGGATTGTAGCATTTTTCTTTGCAATTGTATGGCTTATCGTTTCCTTTACACCATTTATTTTTATGGTACTGAACTCTTTCAAAGAGAAATTTGAAATGTTAACCAAAGGTGTATTCCAGCTTCCGGATAAATTAAACTGGGCAAACTACACAGAAGTATTAACCGGTGGATTTTTAAACTACTTTAAAAACAGTGTGATTGTACTTGCAGTTTCTCTGATTTTACTGTTGTTTATCTCAGCTTGTGCTTCTTATCCACTGGCAAGATTTAAATTCAAACTGGCTCAGCCGATTTATGGATTGATTGTAGCATGTATGTCAATTCCGGTACATATTACTTTGATTCCGGTATTTAAAATGTCGAAAGCAACCGGTTTATATGATTCTATCTGGGCATTGATTGGTCCATACATTGCATTTGCAGTACCGATTTCAGTCTTTATCTTAACAAGTTTTATGCAGGAGATTCCGAGAGAAATCGAAGAATCAGCAGAAATTGATGGATGTGGAAAAATTCAGATGTTCTTCTCCATGATTTTACCACTGGCAAAACCTGGTCTTGCAACACTGGCAATTTACAATGGTGTAAATATGTGGAATGAATTTTCATTTGCTTATACCTTAACACAGTCCTCACCGAACAGAACTCTGCCACTGGCAATCTGGGAATTTCAGGGACAGTATTCCATGAACACTCCAATGATTATGGCTGTTCTTACATTAACATTGCTTCCAATGATTATCATGTTCATTATCTTTCAGGATAAACTGGTAAAAGGTATGACAGCAGGTGCAGTAAAAGGTTGATTTCCTTTGCTCGAAATTGATTTTCTAAATAAGAAAATATCCCTTAAACAAACGATGTGTTTCACAACTTGATACTTGATGAAAAAGCTGCTACTACTTTTAATTAATTAATTGAAAGGGGTAGCAGTTTTTTGTTATAATCAAAAAAGGAGAGGTAGAAGTGAAAGGCAGGAGAAAAAATTGGGAAAAATAAAAAAATGGATGGAGCGGGTCGCTGACTGGAAATTTGATAAAAAAATGCAGTTACTGGTTAGTGTGGCGATTGTACTTACAACGGCGATTATGTTGCTGGTTTCAACGCTATCGACGGTAATGTCAATCAAGAAACAGTCAATGGAGCTTTTGAAAACGCAGAATAATGTGATTGTAGAAAATTTTGAAAGCTCATTGGAAAACTATAAAATGATGGCAATTGCGACAGTAATTGATACGTCAGTACAAGATTATGTCAAATGTAGCAATAAGACAGATTTGAAATCTTTAAAGAGCATTGATAATGCCAATAATGTGCTTTCAAGTATTGTAAATATGCATTCAAACTTAAATTTTATAGCGGTTGTAAATAACAAATTAGAGGATTATCTTTATAAAGGAAATCAAAATATTTATTATAGTAAATTCGATAAAGTTTATCGGGCAGATTATGGGAGCAGTAAAAAGTTACATAGCTCTACTTTGAAGATGCATTACTGCAATGCTTATTATGAAAGAGAGAAGTATACGTTAAATTTATATTTTCCAGTCTATGATACAAATATGGTAAAAAAAGAGTTGGGACTGTTATGTATGAATATCACTGACCCGACCTTACAGCAGATTTTAGCAAGTTCTCCTGATTCTTCAGCAGAAAATGAGGTGGTTCGTCAGGATGGAAAAATTTTTGCTTCAAGAGCGGGAAAAGATATTGGAAAAAAAGTTTCTTATTCTGATAAACTGGAAAAAACAGAAGGTGCATTTACAGAAAATGGAAAACTTTATTTGTATGAAAAAGTACCGGACTGGGAGCTTTATGTGATAAGCAGTGTGTCGACTTATGAACTTTACAAAGGAAGCATCGCGACGATTGGATTTATGGCAGTGATTATGCTTATCTTGATTGCAGTCAGTATTTTGAGTGTAAAGGCGGTTATTCAGATGGTGTATCGTCCGCTTGATAAAGTAGTGAGAAAAATGGATGATGTTGCTTCTGGTTCTTTGAAAACGAGAATCAATGTAGACCACATGGGAGAGGATTTTATCAAGCTAGCAGTAGGATTTAATTCAATGATGGAAGAAATTGAAGTTTTGATGGAGCAGGTAAAACTTGAACAGCATCAGATTGAACAGATTCGATTGGATGCCCTTCAGTCCCAGATTCAGCCACATTTTCTTTATAATACGCTGGATTGTATTCACTGGCAGGCAGTTGCCGATGGGAATAAAGAAATTTCGACGATGGTAAAGGCACTTG
>CAKUXH010000089.1 GCA_934700265.1 uncultured Opitutales bacterium | reverse complement strand
ATTCAAATTCGAATCCGTTGGGAAAAGATCACTTATTTGCGTCAAAAATTTATAAACGGAAGTTTTTTTCCCAAAATTAACGCATTTTTTCAAGAAACTCACTTTAAATTCCTGAATAAATTCATAATCTTTATTAATTGTAGAAAGCCGAGACAAGATATTCTCTATCTGATTCTTCTGTAAAGATAATGCATCTACTTTGCTTTCCGTCTCAGCATTTGCAGTTCCTAGTCTTATAGCTGAAAAAAACAACACAATATCAAACACTAAAAATATACATAGAAAAATGTTATTTTTTAAAAAATCCTTTACTTGATCGATAGAAATATTACTAAGTTTACCCATTTGTTTGTACCGTTAATTGAAATTTTATCTCTTTTGAGTTAAAAGTATTTTGATTCTGATCAAATTGTATGAAGCTTTTACAATTTTTTACGTGTTTCAAAGAGGGATAATTCAAAACATTTTCCTTATATGTATCCAAATAAGATACATCATCATTGAGGACACCATATAATTGAATTGAAAAATTCGATCCCTCTTTTTCGGCATTAGCTGAATATTCTTTGTTATTCTGAATAATGATGCTTGAAAATTTTATCTGACTGGTTTTATTTTGAATTAAATCTTTTAAGAAATCTAAAATAGAAATCCCTGTATTAAAATTACTAAAAACACAGAGAAACCTGTCCTTTTCTTCCATAAATTTTTTATTCGTTTGACGATAATTTTCTGCAACCTTTTTATTATTAGAAATATACATTTCTATATCTTTGAGCGCAGACACCTTACCTTGATATCGGATATAATTATAGCCACATCCTATCGATAATATAAATGTTATGCAAATAACAACTACGGTTAATGTAAGTTTTATAGAACGAAACGCTGCCCGAGAAACAATCATCGAATCCCTGAAATCAACTTCCCAAGGTGTACGCGGATTAAGCCAAAGTTTTATCTGATTCAAGTCTATCATTTTTTATAATGTATTAAAGCACTTATCATGCCAAATAATGCCCTATTTTTAATATTATTGTTTTTTGGCAAAACAATGTTATTATTTTTCACCCACACATTATAATCAATATTCAATGCAGGCACCTCTAATACTTTAGCAATATGATTTTCTATCCATTCTAAACCTTCTAACAAACCCGTTACAAAAAAGCTCTCTATCGATTTTCCCATCTGAACTTCAAAAAAATCAACGTAAGACTTAATATCTGTCACAATTCTTTGCAACAAAACTTCTTGCTGCTCAGGTTCATGCGCTATACCCGAGGTTAAATATTTCAACGTAGTTATATCATCAGGTAAATTACATTCCTTACGCCCTAATGTAAGAATGTTTTTAAACCCATGTGTTGGCGGATAAGCAGCTAAAATTTGTTTTTTAAATACCACATAAATGCATGTACGCAACGATGAAAAATCAGCAATAAGAACAGGTTTCTCTACATGACTTATCTTTTGATAATTAGCAATAGCTTCGGGTATCAACAAGCTCGCTAAACATAATTTTTTAGGAAAAAATTTCTGCTCCAACAATTCATTTTGAATTATTTTCAACTCATTTGTCAGAGCACCAACAATACACAAATTTTCCGGCAAAACCTGCGTATTCTCTTGCACCTCAACCCCATTCTCTGCATCTAAAACAGCAACCTTATTTTGAGCCAGATCAATATTAAACCGCTCCTTTAAAAGTGGAATAAGCGCACGAACCCCTTGATTACGCATCTTAGCATCTACTTTAGTCCTATATAAAAATTGCGACGTTGGCACAATAGAATAAATAACATTCTTATCCCCTTTTATCGTTTTTAATATAGAAGCATCCACAAAAGCTTTGTCTTTAAACAAACTATTGGTAAAATATTGAATATCAGAAACGCTTATAGCGCCTGTTTTACTTTTTTGCGAAACGAAATTTAAACAATAAAATGGAGTTCCCAACAAGTGATGTTGCTTGGTTATAAAAAGATTAGATAAGCCATTGATTGATATCATACATTTATTATACAAAAATAGTATTGCAAAATCAAGAGAAAATCTTTATTTGCAATAAAATTTTATTCAGAATTATATTTGCCTAGATTTTACATATGTTTTAAGCACAAAAAAATTGTAACTTTATTAACAACTCAAAACACTAACGACTATTTTTCAAACGATTTTACTTGCTGACGACGTCTGACATGTCGCTCAGCTTCATCCATCGTAGTATCTAATAAAGTTCTTACCAAATCATAGGCCTTATCTATGGGTAAATTTCCTGGTAAGCATAAAACATTTATCCCATTATGCCTAATGGATTGCTGAACTTCCGATAATTCTGTTAGTCTTGCTGCATAAATACCTTTAAATTTGTTAGCAGCAATAGACATACCTACACCAGATGTGCAAATTAACACCCCACGATTAGACGTATTTTGCTGAACTCTTACAGCTACTTTTCTAGCATAAATAGGATAATCACAGGATAAGTCTGTATCGGTTCCCACATCTTCGAAATCAATCAAATGTTGCCGTAGGCAAGAACATAACGCTTGTTTTAAACGAAATCCACCGTGATCTGCACCTACAAACAACATCTTACTTCCCTTCAGGTTTGATGTGAATACAAATCGATTTATCTCGATCTAAATACTTTTGAGCTATTTCGTTAACATCATTTAATGATATTTTTTTATATAAGTTTATATCATTAAGTGCCCAGTCACGTTTTTCTGGATATTGCTGAATATTTTTTATCCAATCTAACCAAAAGACATTTGTTTCACGAGCTTTTTCTAACGAAGAAATTATCGGCTTAGTCGAACGATCCAAATCTTCTTTTGTAACACCTTTTCCTTTTATTTGATCAACAATATCATATATTTTATCAGTAATTGATTTCAGTTTTTCTGTAGAAACAATCAAATTTGCGCTAATGTACCCCCTATTCTTAAATACTTTACTCTGATAATTAAAGACCTTCGGTGAGTAAGCCTCTCCCATTGTTTGGCGAATTTCTTGTAAGAGTCTATTACCTATAATATCACTTAACACATTTAATATACGCGCATTTTGAATATCTCGCAAAGACTCGGTAGGCCAAATAATACGAATAATCGCTTTATCCAGATTTGTTTTACAATTAAACACTTTCATCTTTTGATTAGGAAACGGAATTTCTTGCTCTTTTTTATAAGTATTAGGTTCTCGCTTTGCCAAACAGCCTACCGTTTCTTTCAATTGTTCTATAATGGTATTACGATCAAAATCTCCAACAATCGTAATTTCCATATATTGCTTATCCAATACAGGTTTTAAAACTTTTTTAGCTTCATCAAAAGTCCTTGCAGCTAAAATCGACTGATCTGGGTATCCCCAGCGCGTATCATTACAAACTAAAAAGTTAGTTGCCTTTGAAAGAACAACCCCTTCCGGATTATGTTCAAAATAATCATACCAAACTGGTATTATTTTTCTAAAAGACTGTATCCCTTCCTCACGATATCCAGGCTCTGTTAAATAAGCTCCAATAAGCTGCATCTGCTCTTTAAAACATTTTCGATTTGTAACACATTTAAAAGCATAACTATCTTCTTCAACATCAAAATCTAAACTGATAGGTTTACCATCAAAAATATGTTTTAAACTATTGTACGAATGTTGTTTTAATCCTCCCTTGATAAAAGAAGAATCTAGTAAAAGGTTAATACCTGGGTAAGGACTCTTTTCTAAATCAAGTAATCCATTTCCCAAAGCCACATTTACTAAAATCATGTTTTTTTCAAAGTTGGTTTGCTTCAAATTAATACGCA
>CAKUXH010000088.1 GCA_934700265.1 uncultured Opitutales bacterium | reverse complement strand
ACAAGAAATTAAATTACGCTCAAAAACAAACACTACACTGTTAGGAGTTTCCCGATCAGGATTTTTCAATGATATTATTACGCCTAATTATATCTTTTATCCAGAAGATACATTATTACTATTAGGAAACCCTCAACAACTAAATGAAGCTGAAACTTATTTATCAATTCAACGTGATACCTTTATCGATAATAATGCTGAATTTGATTTTGATCAAATTGTTATCACAGACAACCATCCTCTATTAAATGAAACTATAGAATCCGCAGGTATTCGCAAAAAATTTGGAGTAAATATCGTTGGTATTCAGCGAAAAAATCAACGGATAGAAAACTTAAATCCTGCAGATATTTTTAAAAATGGAGATTGCATCCTTCTAGTTGGGCATCGAAAAAATATCGATGCATTAAAATCTTTTTACCAAGGAAATTCTTAAAACCTACATAAGTGAAACAAGATAGGTTTTAAGTAACCAAAGTTACAACATAAAAATTAGAAAGATTTGTGAATTAAAATTATCGTAAATTCTAAAAAGAATTGATAAACTAGGAATTTGAGTTCAACTTCTTAATTTTTTCAACGATTTTTTCTGGTAAAAAACCAAAAGATTTAGAAACTTGCTCAGAAGGTGCGCTTACACCAAAAGTATCGATACCAATAACAAGCCCATCTAACCCCACTAACCGATACCAAGGCTGCGAAGCTCCTGCCTCAATAGCAATTCGTTTTCGACAAGATTTTGGCAATTTAAATGCTTGATAATCCTCCGTTTGATTCAAAAAAATCTCCATCGATGGCATAGAAATAACTCGTACGGACTCACCCAATATTTCAGCGACTTCTAAAGCTAAATTAACTTCACTTCCAGAAGCTATTAAAACAAAATTTAACATGCTTTTTTCTTGTTTTACAATATAAGCACCGTGCGAAACACCTTCTATCTTTTCTTTTCGAGATAAGCACGAAATTGGATTCAAGTTTTGCCGAGATAGAACAAAAATATTAGGCCGATCTGAAAAACTTTCTGCTTGCTTAAAACAGCCTACCAACTCATCATAATCTGCAGGTCTATAAACATTTACATTGGGAATACTCCTTATTCCAGATAATTGTTCTATTGGCTGATGCGTAGGCCCATCTTCTCCAACAGCAATGCTGTCATGCGAAAAAAAGTACCAAACAGGCAAATGACTTAATGCAGCCATACGTAAGGCAGGCTTTAAATAATCAGAAAAAGAAAAAAATGTAGATCCGGAAGCCTGGTAAAAACCATCGTAAGCAATACCATTTAAAATAGCTCCCATCGCATGCTCACGAATACCGAAATAAACATTTCTTCCTGCTAAATTATCTGGTGAAAAATTGCCCCCATCTTCTATGTAATTTTTTACAGACTCAAACAAATCAGCACTTCCTGTAATAACTCTTGGCAAAGCTTTCGCAACATGATTAAAAATAAGCCCATTAGCTGAACGCATAGCAATAGGTTTTTCACAACTCGGTAGCGTTTTCCAAAAATCATCTGTTAATGATTGTTTCTTTATTAATTGAGCTGATTTTTCTGGCTGTGCTTCGCACCAACACTCAAATTTTTTATACCAAACATTATAATTTTTTTGAAGCTGATTTTGACGTTTTTCAAAAAAACGTTTCGTTTTTTCAGAAATACAAAAACATTTTTCTGGATCCAAACCTAACCGTTCTTTAACTTGCTGAATCTCTTTTATTCCAGAAGCCCCATGAGCCTTTGCTGTACTTTCTGTACTTAATCCATAACCGATTTTCGTATTTAAAATAAGTAAACTAGGCCGACCTTTAAACATCCTACATGCTTCTAGAGCTGCTTCAATTGCTTCATGATCATGCCCATCAACTTCAATCACATGCCAATTTAAAGCCTCAAATTTTTTCCGCACATCCTCACATTGTGACAAATCAGTACTTCCGTCTAAAGTAACCAAATTCCGATCATAAATAAGAATTAAATTATCTAATTTCCATACCCCTGCTAAAGCAATGCTTTCTTGCCCAACACCCTCTTGCAAACAACCATCACCACATAAGCAAACAACCCGATTATCCAAAATTGTTTGTTCATTTGTACTCATCCAATAAGCAAGTTTTTTTTGAGATACGGCTATTCCGACAGCATTTCCAATCCCCTGCCCTAGCGGCCCTGTAGTTGCTTCAACACCAGGCGTAATACCAAACTCAGGATGTCCAGGCGTTTTACTATTTAATTGCCGAAACTGTTGTAAATCCTCTAAAAACACATCAAAACCACTCAAGTGTAGATATGTATATAACAAAGCACTTCCATGACCAGCAGAAAGTACAAAACGATCTCTATTGATCCAGCGCGGATTTTTTGGAGAATAGCGTAAAAATTTTCCGAATAAAACCGCAAAACAATCTGCACAACCTAATGGTAAGCCTAAATGTCCCGAATTAGCCTTAGCCACCATATCGAGAACCAAGCCACGGCTTTCGTTTGCAATCATTCTTAAAGCAAGAGAATCCATTTTATTTTATCGTATCTGGTTTAAAACTATTTACAATCCATTGAGAAATTGTTTTTTGTGCATTAACGACAAAGTCTTTATCCAAGGTAAAATCCTCTTTTTGCTCATTACGTGCAATAATTTTTAATCCATAAGCTAAATCTTTAAATAGCTCTGTGCATAAACTTGGAATAGGCTTATCTAGGACAATACTTTGGCGTATTAATTCTTGAATCGCATCTTCAGTAAATTTAATACGTAAATTGTTTTCTTTTGCAAAAGAAGCCTCATAAGAGTGTACGTCAGATATACGTTGATCATTTAATAAAGCTTGATTATCCAACAATAACTGCTGCAAAGCTTCTTCAGGATGGGCTACACTATCGGTATTTACTTCAAAAAAATGAATGCCTGACGAAGGTAACTCAAATTTAAAATTACGAAGAATTTTTTCAAAAATCGTCATCAAGCCACGAGCCCCCGTCTTTTCTTTTTCAGCATGCTCAGCAATCTTTAAAATGGCTTCATCGGTAATTTCCATATCAATATTATATCCAGAAAAATCATCCTTATATTGCTTTAAAATTGAACACTCTGCATCACTTAAGATATGAGCTAAATCTGTTTTATTCAAATTATCACAAGCAACCCGTATCGGAATACGACCAATAAATTCAGGTTCAAATCCATACTGAATAAAATCTTGCGTTTGAACTTGATGCAAATATTGCTGCATCTGATCTTCATCCACAACAGGAGCAACATTAAAACCGATAGTTCCTTGATCAACACGCCGCTTAACAATCTCAGCCATTTTATCAAATGCACCACTAAAAATGAACAATATATGCCGTGTGTTAATCGTAGTTTTTTGAGGCTTTCCCTTACCTTTTTGCATATTCATTACCGCCTGAATCTGCCCTAACATATCTTGCGGTGTAAGCAAATTAACATCACTTTCTTCCATCAATTTAAGTAGATTAATCTGAACACCTCGTCCTGATACATCGCGACCTTGGGAAGAATTAGCAGCAATTTTATCAATTTCATCGATATATACAATTCCATACTGCGCTAAATCTACATTTCCATTAGCAACCTTAACCAAATCACGCACCAAATCTTCAACATCCCCACCTACATATCCTGTTTCTGAAAACTTAGTTGCATCAGCTTTTACAAAAGGCACACCAATTCGTTTGGCAATGTTTCTAATTAAATACGTTTTACCCACTCCCGTCGGCCCTAAAACAAGAACATTTTGCTTCAAATATAAATGATCTGCTTTATCTGGATTTTTAAGACATTGCTTAACATGGTTGTAA